>JARBCG010000077.1 GCA_028803175.1 Wolbachia sp. | reverse complement strand
TGGTACTTTAAATTAAACGTACTGTGAGAGCTATGTTTGTAATCCATACTAAAGTAGTCCAACACTAAGGTATATTATACTAAAGTGCTCGCCTTAATGCAGGGGTGTTAACCCACCCACCTCACTACATAAAGTATTTTAAGTGGTCCCATGAGTAAGTCATGGGAAATTGAGAAAAGGTGCAGAGTTTCTCCTGTTAAGTAAGTTCATATGATATTCTGGCACATCATTTCTATCTCAAGATAAGCTTTTATTACTTCTTTTACTGACCTTTATCTCAGTCAGTCAACTCATGGACGCGATGATGAGCTTCTACTACTACTGTGGTGGGGAACTATCTGACGCTACCACGACTATATCTGTAAGAGGTGTGCCACTACTATTATTAAATAATTTTCCACTTGGTCCTTCATTACTTTTTTTAAGTGATGAGCTACTTTGCGTTTCTAATACGTTGTTCATCTCCATTTTAGATGATTTTTTACTAAGTTCAAATACAATGCGACTTGAATCACTACTACTAACGCCAACTATGGATTAATCAATAAAGCAAAAAGAGGAGATTCTAGGCTTTTTGCCATTTAGACAAATTGCATCGATGTGTGAAACTCCGGTCATTTTTGCTTGCTCGCAGAACCAATATAACAGTAGCACCAAATACCATTGCAAAGCAAAATAATCCTATGCTATTTTTCCCCACTGGGGTACCTCCTCAGTTTTTTTACAATATTGGAGTTTACTCTATTTCCCTGGCTTTTTTATTTTCTTCTAATCCATAGTTTGTGTTATAAGGATTACAACTTAAGAATACTAATAAATCTGTAAAAATTCTCCAATAGTCTTAAATAAAACTCCAAGTGAACGATCATCAGACATATTATGCTCTGCTGATTTGACCAAATGTACTTCAACATCAGTTGATTTGATTTTTTCAGCTAAATTGAGTGAAGTTTGATACGGTACATCTTTGTCATTAGTGCTATGCAATAAACGTACGGGACAATTTATATCAATTTCTTTATTTAAAAGTAAATTTTTTCTCCCATCTTCAACCAAATTTTTAGTTATTTTATATGTACAATTTTTATCATGATCTGAAGTGAAATCTATTACTCCACTATAATCCAGCTCTTCTTTTTGTTTGTTTGATAATTGTTTGAATATCAAATCTTCAGTAAAATCAGGCGCAGAAGATATACCAATTAACACTGCAACTTTTTTTGGCAACTGAAGAGCAGTAAGTAGCATTAACCACCCTCCCATACTTGATCCTATAATTATTTGTTTGTCGCTTGTTAATTCATTTACTACTCTGACACAGTTTTTATGCCAATCACTTATTGTGTGATCAGTGAAATTGCCACTTGAATCACCATGGCCAAAATAATCAAATAATGTAAGAGCTATATCATTTTTTTGGCAGAATTTACGAATAGCTGTTGCCTTGGTACCACTCATATTGGATGCAAATCCACCGAAAAAAACTATTGAAGCTTTCTTCCCTGGTAATTTTTGATACGCTATGTAGTTATTACTTTCGTCAAATAATTTGCAATAATCCATATTATTTTGGTAAAGCTATTGGGCTATCACTTATTGAACGCAAATAGCTAATTAAATCTGCAACTTCTTGTGGGTTAGAAATGCCTGCAAATGCCATACGCGTACCTTTTATGTATGCTTTTGGATTCTTTAAAAAGGCAAATAGCTCTTCATATCCCCATTTACCACCTTTTTCAAGCACTGCTTTTGAATAATTAAATGAATTTCCAAGGTGCGCTTTTTTGCTGCCAACTACGTTCCATAAATTTGGTCCTACCTTATTATGTCCACCTTTTTCAAAACTATGGCAAGCTATACATTTTTTTGCTACTGATTTTCCTTTATCAAAATTAGCATTTTGCATTAGTGCTCTGATATCGAGTGCTACTTGTTCAATTTTTTGTTGAGATTCACTACCGCCAGCGGCTGCTATTGTTTGGTGTTCAATCTTATATGCTTCTGGATTATATAGCATGTCAACTATATTACTGACTATCACAATAATCAGTGCAGAGAGTAAAATCGATGCTGCAATTTTATTAAGCTCCATAGTTAATTTTATCAAATAATGTTACTTAATTATGCGAATATTTTCGTAAATAGCAAATAATTCCCTTAGGGACTGTATAGATGGTTTCATTATGATATTTTACACGAGTTTTAGTAGAAGGCAATAAAGGACTTAGATCACGCTGATAAGCAATGAAGTCTAAAAAAAACCTATATCACCGGTCATAAAAACATTAGATTTCTTTCGAAACTCAATTTCTGATGGCAATTTTGCTGTTGAAGTTTGTCTACGCCCCTCAAATACATTTGAGTATTCTGTGGTGCTTGCCTGTACTTCCTCCAAAGATTTCTCACCATAAATAGGTTTCCAAGGAAGTCTATTATTTATCCACTCAATGAGTAATTGTCCACTAGGTAAGTTGACCGAAGTTTGTTTGGTGCTCACATATCCACGAAGCACAGATGCAACAAAAGTTGCACAAGCTGCACTTCCACATGAAGCAGTAATGCCTGTGCCTCTTTCCCAAACCTTTAAATTTATTTCTCCTGACTTCTCTACTTGTGCGATACTAACATTCGTTCTTTGAGGGAATAATTCGTGATTTTCGAGCTTTGGTGCTAAGTCTTGAA
Organism: Wolbachia sp.; assembly: GCA_028803175.1. Taxonomy (GTDB): domain Bacteria; phylum Pseudomonadota; class Alphaproteobacteria; order Rickettsiales; family Anaplasmataceae; genus Wolbachia. The sequence goes on along the minus strand of JARBCG010000077.1, from coordinate 2,432 downwards.
ATGGTATTTCATCTATATTATCAACAAAAAAGATTATATGAGGATTACCAATATTTACTGCAACAGGAGCTTTTATCATCCCAAGTTCTATAGGTAAGCAAAGGGTGTCACATTCAATAGATAAAGGAATTTCATGCCATTTAAATAATGGTTGACCCATATTAACTTTGATGGATTTATCACCTGCTTTAAAGCACTCTAAGATGCGTTTATTTGTCAGCTCAATAGTTGCATATTCAGTACCTTTCTCTGACATTATCAAATATCCAACACAACGTGCTGCGTTTCCGCAAGTTTCAGCTTTGCTGCCATCAGCATTATAAATATGCATAAAGCAATCAGCTACGTTGGAATGAGACATGACTATTATTTGATCACAACTGTTTTGCTCAGCAATTTTTTTGTAATCCCAATCTAAATTACCTGTTGGACGTGAATCTATGATAACAAAATTATTACCTGTGCCATGCATTTTTATACAAGGTATAGAATTACTCTGATTACGAAACATGCTAATATTGAATATTTATCAATATTAGCATATAATTATTAATATTTATTCACCGAAAAAAATAAGGATATTCTTATTCATTTTTTAATGACATCTTAGGGTTTACATGAGCAAGCGAAATAAAGGAAATAGAGTTTTAAGTACCATTCAAGATCCTGAGATTGCTTCTAAAAAACAAAGCATCGTTGATGTACTTTGTAGAGATGAAAGAGGAATACAAGTCATAGTTGAAATGCAAGTGGCAAAAACAAAAGAATTTGAAAAACGTGCACAATACTACGCTGCTAAAGCCTATTCAAGGCAAGCTTGTAAAGGCGATCAGCATCATAACCTTATTGTATTCTCTTTCTTAACAAATCAGGATACAAATCAGACCATGTTATTCAAGATAAAGATACCAATGAACATGACTTACAAGGCTTCTACTTTACACTTATTAAATGGATTTATTTCTTCAAGTATTCTGAAGAGACAAGAGAAAAAGAGCTGGAAAAGATAATAGGTAGCGATCTAATAATTCAAAGCGTATGAAGAGTGAAATAGGTTCAATTGCTCAGAGAAAGAGTTTATAGCCTATGAGCAGGAGATAAAACGTATTCGTGGTAACTAAGCTGTATTCGAACAACAACTTGATGATTCTACTGAAAAAGGAAGGAAGGTAAATTTGAAGTAGCAAAGAATTTACTTAAATCTGATGTATCAATTCATATTGTTGCTGAATCAACTGGCTTTTCTATCGATGAAATAAAAAAATTGCAGGAAGAAAATATTTTTTAGTTGCCTGTACTTTTCAAGAATTGTGAGTAGCTTTTAGCCACTCATCATAAAAAAATATTTCTTCTATTGGTCTCCTTTTTTTCTTACTTATTTCAGCGTTCTTTTCTTCATATCCAACTGCTATCACTGATATTATGTTAAAGTCACTCGGTATATTGAATTCTTTCATTATTTTATCTCTATCAAAACCACCCATTTGATGAGCTATTAAGCCCATAGATACAGCTTGTAACATTAATGCGTAATTTGCTGCACCAGTGTCATGCTTAGCCCAAAGATTCCCTCCTTTACCTGGTTTGCGGAAATTTTTAGCACTTATGGATATAATTAGAACTGGAGCATTCTTTGCCCATCTTTGATTAGATTCATCAAGGCAGCTCAGTAATTTTTCCCATGCATTTTGATTGCTCTGTTTGTTACATATCACATATCTCCATGGCTCATCACCAAAACATGATGGGGTGAGTCTTACAGCTTCTATTAAAGTGTCTATTTCTTTCTGAGATACTGTTTTTGTTGAATTGTATGAACGTCCACTATGCCTTATTTTTATTAACTCCAATAAATCCTTTTTGTTTGTCATTTTTTAGTAGTGTATTAAAGTAGTTTATTATAACGCAATGTAAGCAAAATTAAAGTTGCAAAACTTTTTATATATAATACATATATTAGTATATAACATTTAACCGAGATGTTATTTGGTGTCTTACTTTTGTTCCTGATGGCTCAAATGAGAGTACCTTTGCGGCCTGTGTCCATTACGTCACAAGCTTTAGAGGTAATGCTCATTGGATTAGAATTTAGCTGTAAAAAATGTCTATGGAGAAATTTGAGTACGAATGATAAGTATGCAGTTGGCAGCCATATGGTATATTTGAAAGTGCTTTGCTAAAGTGTATAGTTAACACATAGAAGATTTGTCGTTTTTCTATATAAGGTCCAGTTTAAGAATTTCTAGATTCCAGATACTTGACTTTTATTCCTAGGTTAAGAATAAATAGCGCCATTTAGTTTTTTTTATGTAGTGAGTTAGGTGGTTTAACACCCTCGCCTTGAAGCGAACACTTTAGTATAATATACTTTAGTGTTGGACTACTTTAGTATGGATTACAAACATAGCTCTCACAGTACGTTTAATTTAAAG
>JARBCG010000018.1 GCA_028803175.1 Wolbachia sp. | reverse complement strand
GAAGTATATCGAAGAACAAGTAAGTCCTCATAGCTATTCTAATGATTTTAACATCGAGTTTTTAAACTCATAATCTGCTTTACATGCGTTTTTTAAAACAACAAGCTTTAGCTGGTTGTAACTGATATATTAAATCTGTAACATTGATCATTTAATTATATGTCAAATAATATAGGTGTGATAAGCAACGTTACTTGTGATTTAAACGATCAAATGTATGAATTGTCATCTATTATCAGACATAAAACACACGTTGTAGAAGTCGGAAAAGTAAAAATAGGTGGAGATAATCCTATAGTTGTGCAATCTATGGCACTTGGTGTACCTATCGATCCCGATAATATACAAGATAGTGCAAAACAATATGCAAAGGAGATAATAGAGCTAGCGCACGCAGGTTCAGAACTAGTGAGAATTGCTTTGAATTCAGAAGAAGTAGCAAAAGCAATACCTTATATAGTGGAAGAGATAAATAAAGAAGGTCTGGATAGTAATATATTAGTTGGTTGTGGACAGTATGAACTAGACAAGTTAGTTCAAGATTATCCAGATAATATTAAAATGCTTGGAAAAATTAGAATGAATCCAGGCAATATAGGTTTTGGCGACAAACGTGACGAAAAATTTGAGAGAGTTATAGAATACACAATAAAACATAATATTCCTGTTAGAATCGGAGTAAATTGGGGTAGCCTTGATAAATATGTATCACAAAAATTTATGGATGAAAATTCTCTATCGAGTAATCCAAAATCTTCTGATGTTATATTACGAAAAGCACTTGTTATGTCTGCTCTTGGCAGTGCAAAAAAAGCTGAAGAGATTGGTCTTAGCCAAGACAAAATAATCATTTCATGTAAAGTTAGTAAAGTGCAGGATTTAATTTCAGTCTATACAGCACTTGCAAAATCTTCTAATTATGCATTGCATTTGGGCTTAACTGAAGCTGGCATGGGTAATAAAGGGGTAATAAATACTACAGCAGGCCTTACTTACTTATTACAAAATGGTATTGGAGATACTATAAGAGCCTCTTTAACTCAGCGCCCTGGTGAATCGCGTACTGACGAAGTAATAGTGTGTCAGGAAATATTGCAATCTACAGGCTTGCGTCATTTTAATCCTCAAGTGAATTCGTGTCCTGGCTGTGGACGCACAAGTAGTGATCGTTTTCGTGTATTAACTGAGGAAGTTAATAATTATATTAAAACTCGTATGCCAATATGGAAAGAAAGAAATCCAGGAGTAGAGCGTATGAATGTTGCAGTAATGGGGTGCATAGTAAACGGGCCTGGAGAAAGCAAACATTCAAATTTAGGAATTAGTTTGCCAGGATATGGTGAAAAGCCTGTTTCAGCTGTTTACAAAGATGGTAAATACTTCCGTACTTTACAGGGTGACAACATTTTTGAAGAATTTAAAGAAATTATTGATCACTATGTAACAGAGCACTATATACAAAAACAATAAATCTCCTTTCGAAACTCGATTTCTGGTAGCAATTTTGTTGTCAAAGCTAATCTATGTTTCTCAGTAACCTTAGTATAGGGCTGCTTATCTTGTGTGAAAATACATACTTTTACAGGCCATTTCAGGCCAAGAGCCTTTTTCATGCGAATTACCATCCTTACGCCACTATAAAAAACACAAATTGCTTGATTGTAAGGATTAGGCGATTACTAGAAATTAAGTTCCAAAGTTAACTATTCTGCCACAAGCTTCTTATTTTTTTTTTACCTTATTAAAAAAACTTTCAGACTGCTGAGCTGACTTTATATTCTCTTCTTCTAGTGCTTTTAACAGTTCAATTTGTCTTTTATTTAAGCTCTTTATATTTAAAGTTTCAACTACAACTTGTACATACAAATCACCACGAACATGTGAATTTATATGTGGCATACCTTTATCTCTACAGCGTAATCTAGTGCCTGTTTGAGTGCTCTCTGGCACTTTTACTTCTATTTTAGCACCATCAATCGATTGCACTTCAATTTCACCACCTAGTGCAGCTAGTGTCATCCTTATAGGAACCTTACAATATAAGTGTGCTTTATCTCGAGTAAAGACCTTATGTGGAGCTATTTTTACATATACGTATAAATCTCCACCCTTTCCACCTCTTGCTCCTGCCTCCCCTTTACCACTTACTTTTACTTTAGTGCCATCATCTATACCCTTGGGTATTAACACTGATATATTTACTTCATGTCTTTTACGCCCACTACCACCACATTTCTTACATTTATTTTGTATTATCTCACCTTCTCCATAACAAACATGACATGTTCTTTCTATAGTGAAAAATCCCTGCTGAGCTCTGACCCTACCGCTTCCCTGACATGTGCGGCATTGAACTGGTTTAATCGCCCCTTCGCTACCTGTGCCTTGACATGTATCACACTTTACATTGGTTACATAATGTATAGGAGCTTGTATTCCTTTAAATGCATCTTCCAGAGTAATCTCAAGATCATAACGAAGATCAGCCCCTGAAACTCCCTGACTTGCTGTGCTCTTTTTTGTTCTTGACCTACTTGTTCCACCAAAACCACCACCAAAAAAGTCATTGAATATATCACTAAAATCACCTGTAGAGATAAATCCTTGATTAAAATCGAATCCACCAGACCTATATGAAGCATCATCATGACCATAACGATCATAATTCGCTTTCTTATCTGTATCAGATAAAACTTCATATGCAGCAGCTATCTCTTTAAATTTTGCTTCTGCTTCTTTGTTACCAGGGTTATTGTCTGGGTGATATGTTTTTGCTAAATTATAATACGCTTTTTTTATTTCATTAGCACTAGCCTCTTTTTTTACTCCTAACAACTCGTAATAATCTTTTTTACCCATATGTAACAGTTCAGTATTTAACCTTTAAAGATATGTATTATATGCACTAATTTCAAGTATGGTTTCTGCTTCTTGCCTAGAAACAGGCTTTAAAACTATGGTGCACCCTGAGCGACTTGAACGCCCGACCTTTTGATCCGTAGTCAAATGCTCTAATCCAACTGAGCTAAGGGTGCCCTTACAAAATTAATTTTAGCAGATTTTATAGCTTGATTCAATTAATTTGGCTAAAATTATGTTATACTAAACTATTAATATCTATAAAAAACGTACGCATAAAGCAAGATTTGCCTATAAAGTATTTATTATCTATTATAATACAGATCAGCAGGAACTTTATAATGCATGGTCTTATGTTGCCTTCTATAGTTATGCAAATTAATAAAATCCTTTATTACGACATCCAAACCTCTTATGCTGCCTGGTCTATAATAATATATAGCTTCCTGCTTTAAAGTTCT
>JARBCG010000076.1 GCA_028803175.1 Wolbachia sp. | reverse complement strand
GTAATCTATGACGAGAATGTTAAATTTTAAACTTATTTTTTAAATAATCAAAAACTGTCTCAATAATAGATCGTTTTCTGAGTAAAATCTTCTCATTAAGCGCATTAACGCATTTGAAAAATCTCCACTTTTATGTATCCCTTATCTTCAAATAACTGGTCGGTAAACCTCTTTATCATAAGTCTCTCTTTAAACTTAGCACGGGTTTTTTGTTGTCCACATTGCCTTTTTCAGCACAACACTTTGAATTTATTCCCCATCCTTAATGACTATATGCAGCTTGAAACCAAAGAACCAGCCTTTTGCTCTTTTGCCAAGTCCTGCAAGTCCTTTGAATACTCTTTTACTTAATATCCTTTTTTGGTGGTAAACTGTGATCAAAGTTGCACCGATGTATAAAATTCTGGTCATTTTTGCTTTCTCGCAGAACCAATGTAATAGTAGAACCAAATACCATAAAACTCTCTATTTTAGAACGATTAATCTATACTACTAAGGCAATTTAGGAAACACAGTATTATAGTAATGGCTTCAGAATGAGTAATTTCCGTTATTCTTGCAGGTTTTTTGCTGTTAGATAGTAATTTATCTGCACATTTTTCATCTACTATTTTGGAAAAATCATCTACAAAGCAAAATAATTCTATGCTATTCTTTCTCTCTAGGATACCTCCTTAGTTTTTTTTACAATATTGTAGTTGACCCTATCTCCCTGGCTTCTTTGTTTTCTTCTAATCCATAGTTTGCGTTAGAATATGTGAATAAGTACGTTTACACACACGTCTAGCACTTATTCACATATTCATCAAGCTAATAAAAACCATAATTTACCTATTTGTCTAGAATATTTTTTAATTTGATTTTTTATAAAGCTGCTGACCACATACCAGGCATTGCACTAGGAAAAAGAGAGATACTAGCAGCACCAAGACCAACTCAAATTGCAGCGCTGATTTCTGTTACAATGATAAATCTAATAATATTATCTTTATCATCTTTTTGAATTTTACATCCTTTGTAAGTCTTGTGTAACATCAACCCTACTCCGAGAACTGTAAATAATGCAGGAAATACAGAACCAACAATTTCACCTATAATTAAAGGTGATAAGCTCGTAAAGCCTAGTTAAAAACAAGCAACAGCTCCTGTTACAGCACCAAATCCTCTAACAATCCGTAGATTTTCAATATCATCTCTATTCATATTGCCTCAACTTCATATTTAATCATACTTATTATAGCATAGTTTTACGTCTCAACATGTAAAGTGGTTTTTAAAATGACAATAGAACCCTACTTAGTCATATAATTAAATATTTTACAAGCTATGAGAAAATCTTGATGTGGAGTTTTGCTATGTTCTATAAATACAGAAAGTGCATAACGTGGCTGATGATAAGGACCATAAGCAATAAATAATTTATGTTTTTTATCTTTAGAATAAAATTCCGGAGTGCAAGTTTTACCAGCAATTTTCATACCTTTATATAAGTTTGTATGTGCAGTACCAATTTTGGAATTTACTACACTAAACATTGCTTTTTGAATGATACTAAGATGTTCATTATCTATATCAATATCAGGAAAATCTTGTATTATTTTTCCCGTTTCAATGCAAGGTATCATTTCTTTACCTGTTGCAAGTCTTGCTGATAACACTGCAAGCTGCAAAGGTGTTGTGAGTATGTATCCTTGCCCTGTGATTAGGTTGATAGTGTCACCTAACTGCCACTCTGAATATAGCTTTTGTCTGCACCAGTTTTTATTAGGTAATAACCATGAAGCTTCCTCTTTAAGTGTTTTAACTAATTGACCATTTCCAATGCCAAATTTGCTGGCCATTTCTACTAAAGAGTCTACGTTTATTTCTTTTCCGATATTATAAAAGTACGTGTTACATGAGGAAACTATTGCTTCATTCAAAGATATGTATCCATGACCGTCACTTTTCCAGCAGCGAAATTTTCGTTCACCTATTTTCATATGACCTCTACACAAGAATCTTTCTTCTGGTGTTATTATGCCATCATTCAGAGCTGCAAGTGCCGCTATGATTTTAAAGATTGAGCCTGGCGGAATTTGATATGATAATGCACGATTTACCAGTGGTAATGAAGAAGTATTTAAACTTTCCCAAGTTTCATTTGATAATCTGCCAGTAAAAAGATTATTATCATAAGAAGGCGAATTGTATAACGCTAAAATTTCTCCATTGTTTACATCAATGACTGTAACAGAGCCTTTGTGGCCTTGAAATGTTCCCGCTATTTTTTTTTGTAAGTTAATATCAATCGTTAGTCGTACATCTTGTCCATCTTGCTGCGGTATATTTGATAATTCTCTTATAACATGTTTCTTAGAGTTTACTTCTTGCTCGATTTTTCCTGATTTTCCTTTTAATATATCATCATGTGTATACTCGATACCACTAACTCCCACCTCATTTTGTTGTCTTTTTGTATATCCAAGTACATGTGAACATATTGCACCAAATGGATAATAACGCGTATAAAGTGCCACTATTTTCGCTCCTGGCAATTTTGCTATATCGGATTCAATTTCTGATAAAGTTTCCCAACTGACTTCCTTATTAGAAGTTTTTTGCCCATCAAATGAAACAACATATGAGATTTTATTTGCTGCAAGTTCAATATTATTTCTATCTAAAATTTTACCCCGCTCAGGCATAATAGTGGTAGCCCTTATCCTATTCTTATCAGATAATATTTTGTACTTTTGTTTATTTTTTATTTGTAAATCATATAACCTGTAGCTGAAAATAGCGGAAATAGTTAATTGAATGCCACCTAGTACAAATGCTCTGCGATTAAAACTCTTATTTTTTATTTGCATTTTATTCTAAAATTCCCTAAAAATGTACTTCTTCTTTTGTTAGTATATTCCTATCTTTTTTTTTAACGCATTACAAACATTCTTTTCCCATTCACTTAAGGTTACCAGCTTGTAGCCTGATTTTTTTAGTATTTTTATAATATGTGGTAAAGCTTCTACTGTGTTTGGTTTACTGTCGTGATCATGAAATAATATGATAGCTCCGTTATGCACATTACTTATAATTCTCTCAACTAAAATTTCTGGCCTATCACCTTGCCAATCTAGCGAATCAACTGTCCATAATATTGAATCCATGTTCAATTGATTGGTATGCTCTATCACATTATCGTTGTAGCATCCGTATGGCGGACGAAACCATTTTATATCCATCTTTATTATGTTTTTGATAGCCGTGTTTGTCTTTTCCAGCTCTTGAAATTGCTCTTCACTTGACAGTGATGTCAATTTTTTGTGTGACCAAGAATGGTTCCCTATTTCATGTCCTGCTTTATGAATTTTTTTTACTACTTCAGATGTTTTTTTGTTTATATGTTTACCAAGTAGAAAAAATGTTGCTTTTGATTTATATTTTGCCAAGACACTAATAATCCTGTTTATCCTGTTATTAGAAGGTCCATCATCAAATGTAAGTGCAACAAATTTATCACCATTATTTAATAAGTTTTTTATATTATTTAAATTCTTATATGATAGGTCAAGATTACAACTGAGCCCGTTGTATGGCAGGTTAAAGTTACAACTTCTACAAAAAGCTTCACTTGAGCATAGTAAGAAAAAAACTATTACTTTTATTAACATTTTTATATTTAACAAAACACAGTGTATATTCTTAAGCTATTCTTAATTTGAAACTAGATCAACCAGAAAAAGATAGCATATTTACCATATGAGGAAATTATCTAATTGTTAACACAAATGCCTTGTGTTCAAAGCTAATAAAACGAAAGGAAGAAAAGGCAAACACTATAGACGTAATATTTAATTTCCATATTGTTATTGTATCAAAAAATATTCCAGATATTTATTATTTAAATAGCATAGAAGTAGTATATATAAGATTACAATGTTAAAGTATTTTATGTAGTGAGGTTGGTGGATTAACACCCTAGCCTTAAGGCGGACACTTTAGTATAATATAATTTAGTGTTGGACTACTTTAGTATGGATTACAAACATAGCTCTCACAGTACGTTTAATTTAAAGTACCATTTAGTGTTCTGCACTAAGT
>JARBCG010000075.1 GCA_028803175.1 Wolbachia sp. | reverse complement strand
ATTTAAAGTACCATTTAGTGTTCTGTACTAAGTACAGATTAAGTACAGATATAGAATACTTACAGGTCAAACAATAGGGAAAGAGTATTCGCAAGTTATTCCAGGAATTTGGATACTTAAGAAAAAGAAAAAGATATTTTTGGCAGCATCCTTGGCAAGAGGATACTTTGCTGTTACAGTTCGCAATGTGAATTTTACAGATGTACAGAAGTATATCGAAGAACAAGGAAGTCCTCATAGCTATTTTAATGATTTTAACATCGAGTTTTTAAACTCATAATCTGCTTTACATGCGTTTTTTAACCACCAGCTACAGCTGGTTTTAATTGATCTGTTGTTTCATTGAAAAATTCTTTGAATTTTTTCGACAAGCAAGCTATTCTATTCATTGTAAATTCTCTCTATTAGGCTATAACTTGACGCCCATGGCTTATTTTACATTCCCCTTGAAAATGAGGGAAATTTTTAAATTAATAATCTATCTTTACTAAATACAAACCAAAAGGTGGTGCAGTAAGTCCAGCTGCACTTCTTTTGCGTTGATTTAATATTTCCAATATCTTTTTTGGATCAGCTTTATTTTTTCCAAATTCGACCAAAGTACCAACAATAATTCTTACTTGGTTGTGTAAAAAGGAAATCGCAGATATTTTAATATATATGCGATTTTCATTTTGTATTATATCAATATCATCAATTGTTTTTACTGGATTTTTGGCTTGACAGTCCTTTGAGCGAAAGCTCGAAAGATCATGCTTTCCAAGCAAATATTCAGCAGCTTCGCGCATAATATTTACGTTAAGTGGTTTAAACACTTGCCAAATATATCCAGCTTCCAGTGCTGCAGGAGCATAACGATTAACTATTCTGTACTCATAATGTCTTTTCTTTGCTGAAAATCGTGCATGAAACCTATCATCTACAATTTCTGCATTTAGTATCACTATAGGAATTGATTTTAAATGATAATTTATCGCATTTCTCACTCTATAAAGCTCAAATTCTCTTTGCATGTCAAAATGAGCAACCTGCCCTAAAGCATGAACTCCTGCATCAGTTCTACCACCGCAATGTAAAGTGACTTTCTCACCACTAAAATTAAATATGGCATTTTCTATCGTCTCTTGTATTGAATCAATGGAACCTTTCTGCTTTTGCCAGCCAGAAAAATTACTGCCATTATATTCTATCGTTATTTTGTACTGCACTGCATTACACTAAGATCTATTTAAAGTAGGCAACTTATTACCCTCCATTTTCAGTGTACTACTAACAGAATAAATTGCACTAATAATTGCTTGTTCATTCGAAATAGCACATGCTATATCTTTTAAATCATGCGACCAATACTCTCTAACAATATGAGATAACATGTAATTAACTTTTGTTACTTCACTAACATTAGCATTTGTAATAAGCTCAATTTCTTTAAATGTGTTAACCCTAGTTGGGTTAAGCATAATAAAGTCCTTTGTTAATTCTATAGGTAAACCTTTCGATTTCTCTATGGTTTTTTCCGAAACAACGTTTTTAAATTGATAAGGCGCTAATATTATAGTCACCATTTTCTATTTCAATACAGTGTTTTTTAATTACTTTTTCTGTTGATTCTACATTATAACTACTACCTCTTCTTTCATAATACTTACGTACTTCCTTTCTCCTACTATAACATCACTTCTACCTGAATTCGAAATATCTTCAAATAGTCTTTCTGCCAGTATTTTCCGATAATGAGGCAGAATAAATTGTACAAAAGGATAGCTAAAAAACATAAGAAGACCAGCATTCACAATGTGCTCAATGTTTCTTTGGTGTACATTGTGATGACAAAAATACGAACTGCTACTTAAATAGCAAATTGGTACGTTTTAAGTAATATATCAGTGATTTCAACAGCATTTTTATCTACATCATTGTAGTGATGTTGAAAGAAGTCAAACATGTATCGAATATATTGCGTACTGCTACAATAACTTACAAACATTGTTTTATACATTTCATCAGTTATTTCATTGTTTTGAATACACCTCTTTAAAGCTTTAACATTTCTTTCTTTTAATATTTTTTCAAATTCATTCCTACTCGGAATAATATTACCTCTCACTACTTTAATTTATTATGGCAAAATATCTAAAACAATGCAAATTTATTAGAAAGTTAGTAAATCTTATCATAGATACTAGAAAAGCCTTGGCAGACTACTTGCTTTTAGTTACGATGAATAATTGTACAAGTTTGTAAGTAACCTATGGTAAATAACCCAGAAGAAAAAAACAGTGATAAGCAAAAAGCATTAGATAATACAATCAGTCATATAAATAAATTATTTGGTACTGGATCAATAATGTGGGCAGATCAAAATCCCATACAAGAGGTGCCTAGAATCTCCACGGGGTCCATTGCTCTTGATGTAGCACTGGGTGGTGGTTTGCCTAAAGGACGTATAATCGAAATATTTGGTCCCGAAAGTTCTGGTAAGACTACTCTTGCTTTACATGTTATGGCTGAAGCACAAAAAAATGGAGGAGTATGTGCATTTATCGATGCAGAGCATGCACTTGATTTACTGTACGCTAGTAAGCTTGGAGTTAATGTTAGATACTCAGATTTAATGATTTCACAACCAAACAGCGGAGAGGAAGCATTACAAATAGTTGAACGACTAGTTTGCTCAAGTGCAGTTGATGTTATAATTGTTGACTCTGTTGCAGCTCTAACACCAAGAGCTGAAATTGAAGGTGATATGGGTGATCAGCATATGGGTCTACAAGCAAGACTGCTCAGTCATGGTCTAAGAAAATTAACTTCGATTGTTTCGAAGACAAACTGTACACTGATTTTTATCAATCAAATTCGTATGAAAATAGGAGTGATTTATGGAAATCAAGAAACTACTACAGGCGGAAATGCGTTAAAATTTTATGCTTCCATAAGGCTTGATATAAGAAAAGTTGGCGCTATAAAAGATAAAGAAAACATCACAGGAAACGAAACGAGAGTTAAAGTTGTAAAAAATAAAGTCGCACCTCCATTTAGAGAAGCAAAATTTGATATAATGTACAATGAAGGCATATCAAAGCTTGGTGAGATAATAGATATGGGAGCAAAACTTGGTGTGCTTGAAAAAGCAGGCGCTTACTACTCATATAACAATAAACGTCTTGGCCAAGGAAGAGAGAATGTAAAAAATTACTTCAAAACAAATAAGGAAGTTGCAAATGAAATAGAGATGAAACTCAGAGAACTGTTAAATGGTGATAACTCTATTGCAATAGAAGGGAACGATGAGCAACTTCTTGAAGAAGCAGTTTTTTGATTTGAAAGTTATTGTACTCGCGCTTTGATTATTGAGCTTAAGTAGTTCATAAAAAGTTGTATATAGTAAATTCCTTTGGAAACTTGTTGACTATTTTTTTTAATGTATATCTAAAATATCTTAATATTATATTAAAGGAGATAAGTTATGTTAAGCTATTTCAAAAATTCTCGTAGTCAGCTAGATAAAACAAAAACTGCATTTACAGCATGTGCTACTTTAGCTTTTTTAGCCACGTTAACAGCAGTTGGAGCAGGAGTAGCTATACTAATGAATATAGTCTTTTATTAGGTTTTAACCTAGCCTTAACAGTTGCCTTGCCAATTTTAGGAGTTGTAGCTGTATTATCGGCTGCATTAAGAGGTTTGGCAATATATGCTATCAAAGGAAACAACAAAATATCTGAGATGGAAGGTCCGACGATTGTTCTTTCTTTCGCACCGGATGCAAGAAGGAAAACACTATTTCCTCTTCCATACTTGCAAATATTAGAAAAGGATTTAGATCATATAAAAAGTTGTAATTATATGAAAGACGCAAATGAAAATCCTATCCTTGTTTTTACTACTCCAGAAGGCAAAATGCTGCGTATCATTATATGTGGGCAAGTAATCTCTCCTATTGGTAACAATCTTACCTTTTGCATAAATCCAATAGAAGTGAAAGGAGAAAATGGTGAATATAAGCTAGTTGATCAAAACCGGTTGTTAAGTACATTAGGCTTCAATAAAAATGTCTTAGAACTTCCAAGCCCAGCTATTGAAAAACTAAAAACTGAACAAGTTAACGAAAAAGCAAAAGGAAATTCAGGAAAAAGCTGCATAACTAACCAGTAAAACAAAAGATTTGAGCTAGTCCACCTCTTGTTTTCTTTTACCATTAGAGCCCTCGTATAACCTGCTTTCCAATGGCAATCTCGCGTTAAAATTTGCTCGTGCTCCTCAAATACCCTAAGTACTCTGTGGTGCTCATCTTCATTTCTACTAAAAATTCCTCACCATAAATTGGTTATGCAACAAAGCTGTCTGGAATCCACCTTAATCATATGGTCAGGCCAATCGGAAAGCAACCTTTTTTTTGTAACCTTACGTATTGACATGTTTTAGCCTTTTATGCAAAATTCTACATTATTATTCCGCAGAAATTCACCGCTTTTTGATCAAAATAAGTTTGATTAATTTCAGTATTAGGTACAGAAATCTTTGTCTTCGTTTCAATTTTTTTCTGACAAGCATTCCAATACTCTGTTAGTTCTTTTCCTGCTTCTGTGAAGTCAATTCTTTGTGTAAGAGAGTCTTTGGTTAATATATGCTTTATGTAATGAGGTGGGTGGGTTAACACCGTCGCCTTAAGGCGAACACTTTAGTATAATATACTTTATGTTGGACTACTTTAGTTTGGTTTAGTATTGATCACAAACATAGCTCTCACAGTACGTTTAATTTAAAGTACCATTTAGTGCTCTGTACTAAGTACAGATTAAGTACAGATATAGAATACTTATAGGTCAAACAACAGTGCGTAGCAAAGAAATTATCAGGGAAGTATGTACTGCAAACTACGTAGATATCGTAAGAGGTAATATTACTTCTAACAATATGCTAATCTCTATGTCT
>JARBCG010000074.1 GCA_028803175.1 Wolbachia sp. | reverse complement strand
TTTAAATTAAACGTACTGTGAGAGCTATGTTTGTAATCCATACTAAACCACACTAAAGTATATTATACTAAAGTGTCCGCCTTAAGGCGAGTGTATTAACCTACCCACTTTACTACATAAAAAGCTTTAAAATTTTCGCACCTGGATTGTTGATAAAACAGTATTATAGTAATTGCTTCAGAATGAGTAATTTTCGGTATTCTGGTAGGTTTTTTGCTGTTAGGTAGTAATTTGTCTGCACATTTTTTACCTACTATTTTGCAAAAATCATCTACAAAGCAAAATAATTCTATGCTATTCTTTTCCTCTGTGGTACCTCCTTAGTTTTTTTACAATATTGGAGTTTACCCTATTTCCCTGGCTTTTTTGTTTTCTTCTAATCCATAATTGGCGTTATGAGTACAAACAGACTCGTCTTCTGAGTATGAAATATACTGTAGCATAGTATATTTTTTAAAAAGTAACTCGAATATTTTATCTTGCGGCAACTAGCTACTTTTCTTTTTATCACTTTGCTCTATTTCTCTAATTTTTGTTACTAGTTGCGCTTCTTCTTCTAACACCTTATTACCCTTGTTATTGAAAAACATAACACAAGGAGTAATCGACTTAATAGTCTTATATGTTTCAATGTTCCAATACCAAATTCTTAATATAAATCTCACTAATTTTCCATCCAAGATTCATTTTTATTTTCACCAACTAGTATGAAAACGTCTGCTATCAAGCTGAAAGAAGTGGATACCTGACATCTAAGATAAATCACTTCATTTTCAAATTTTTTATATATCTCTGCGGCCACTCCTCCACTAATAGAATTACCTCTTAATATAATATTATCTGGATGCACCACTTCTTCTAATAAATCTAAAACACGCTTCACTACAACTGCAACTGATTCTTTACCTCTTGTATAAAATTTTACATCTGATCTAATTGCAAGTGTTATTAATTAACGACATAGTTACTAAAAGAGTTATATCAAGGTACTATAGAAGCTGGTATTGCTAATGCCAACGGAGTAAAAAGGTATAATGCAGCTACTAAAGAAGTAAAAGTGATTAAAGCAATTATGTTATAGATCGCAGTTCTAAATTTAGAACGTCCTAGTACATCTTGGTTATGCCATTCAGAATGGGTATGGATGATTACATAAATCTACAATTGTATCTTGATCACACTAACTCCAATCCTAAGAAGAATGCGTATTTATATCCTCACTATTACCAGGAATATAAATTATATATTTTTTATCATTATCAGCTTTTTTACAGTGTGTTACAGTTTTACGAGTGACTTTCATGATTAATTCCACTGTCATGCACTCAGTAAAATTATATACTGTTTCTCTAATTGTCTCAATTTTCTTAACCTTGGTTAAAACTTTAGACAACTTAGCATTATGTTATGCTTTAACTAACTTTGTAATTTTGCTAAGAATTATCTATTCATTATTTTATCAACTTTATTGAGTATCACATCAGTCAATTCCTTATTAACCTCCCACCAAGTAAAACACTATTATATAGATTTTGATCTTTGTATACAAATGGTACGATAATAAGCAGTATAGATAAAAAAACACAAATTAAAGCTGCTAAGCTTGCTAACCCAATCGTTCCAATTGTTACTGGATTACTCAGTAATGTTACAACAGGTGCCCATATAGATGCTCCTAGGAACAAAAAGCTTACTACACTATAGGCAATATAGTACTGAAATACAGTTGGATATTCATGCGTATGGCCAGTAATTCTCGGTCTATTTAAAGTTGAATATTGTAAATTTGCACATAAATTTCGTGCACATTTCTGAGCGTTTTTGCGATTATCTCCTATTCCATAAAAGAATATAAAATGTATATCACTTTTCTTATTGTTGTAAGTAACCTTCATTGTATGTCTCACACTATACATTTAGTAAAATAGCATACTATTTTTTTAATTGTTTTAACTTTTTTTTTACTTTGTTGAAACTTTAAATAACCTGCTATTATGTACTTAAGTTTAAAGTAAAAAAATGTCTACCAACAGATTTAAGGAACATAAAATTGCAGCGTTGATAGTTGCAGCAGGAGTAGGTAATCGCTGTGATACCACAATTCTAAAACAGTATATAAAACTGGCAGATAAACCTGTATTATTCCACACAATCCAAAAATTTTTAGCTAGTAAATATATAGATTATATAAGAGTGGTAATTAATAAAGATTATGAAAGTTTTTATAGGGAGGTATCATCGTTCATTATAGATGCTAAACTCCTAGAACCAGTGTATGGAGGAGAAAGTAGGAAAGACTCAGCAAAACTAGGACTTGAAAGTTTACAAGAAATCCACCCAGATTTTGTGATCATACATGATGCTTGCAGGCCTTTTGTTTCAAATATTCTAATAGACAAATTAGTTGAATATGTGGGTTACAATAATGAATATACAGGAGTAGTTCCAGCAATAGAAGTTGAAGATACTGTATCATTAGTAAATGGCAATTCCATTGAATCTACAATCTGCAGAAAAAAATTAAGAGCTATACAAACTCCTCAAATCTTTAATTTCAAGGAATTATTGTCATATCATCAATCAACTGATGAAAAATTTACTGATGATTCTTCACTAGTGATAGAAAATAAAAAACATGTTGCAGTCATTCAAGGTGAAAAAAGCAATTTAAAGTTAACTACAGAGGAAGACGTTAACATGGCAAAACTTCTTTTTGAAGAACCAAAATTTCGCGTCGGAACTGGTTATGATATACACAGATTTATCAAGATTCAAAATGATACTAAATGTTTCATTAAAATTTGTGGGG
Organism: Wolbachia sp.; assembly: GCA_028803175.1. Classification (GTDB taxonomy): domain Bacteria; phylum Pseudomonadota; class Alphaproteobacteria; order Rickettsiales; family Anaplasmataceae; genus Wolbachia. Next base: position 1,962 of record JARBCG010000074.1, on the reverse strand, counting down.
CAGAAATTGAACATGATATGGGAGTAGAAGCTCATTCTGACGGTGATGTTGGTATACACGCAATTGTTGATGCGATATTAGGAGCGCTCGGATGTGGTGATATAGGAGAGCATTTTCCTCATAGCTCCCTTCAATGGAAAGATTGTAATTCATTCCACTTTCTTAACTTTGCTGCAGAAAAAGCACAAGAAAAAGGATACGGCATATCTAATCTGGACGTTACCATAGTTTGTGAAACTCCTAAAATATCACTTTATAAAGTAGAAATGAAAAAGTTCATATCAGAAATATTAGAAATTGATGATAAATTTGTAAACATTAAGGCAACCACTACAGAAAAATTAGGCTCTATTGGACGAGAAGAAGGAATAGCCGCACATGCTATTGTGCTATTGTATAAAATATAATCTATCTTTAATATTCCTTTTATAGACTTGTAACAAAAACATAATAGTTATACTTCACAGAAGTAGACCTCTTTCGAAACTGATTTATGGTAGAAATTTTTAGGAGAAGTGCAAGCGAGTACCACAGAATACTTAGATGTATTTGAGAAGCATAGCTCAGCTTCGACAATGAAATTACCATTAGAAATTGAGTTTTGAAAGAGTTCTAGTGAATATTATGGGAGATAAGGTTAATGGTAAAGTATCAATTACAACCAGCTAAAGCTGGTGGTTAAAAAAACGCATGTAAAGCAGATTATGAGTTTTAAAACTCGATGTTAAAATCATTATAATAATTATGAGGACTTCCTTGTTCTTCGATATACTTCTGTACATCTGTAGAATTCACATTGCCAAATGTAACAGCAAAGTATCCTCTTACTAAAGTGCTGCCCAAAATATCTTTTTCTTAAGTGTTCAAATTTCTGGAATAACTTGTGACTACTCTTTCCCTTAATATACTGTATCAACTTAGATAGAATCATGCTGGGAGACATAGAGATTAGCATATGGTCAGGAGTAATACTACATCTTATGATATCTACATAGTTTGCAGTACATACGTACATACTTCCCTGATAATTTCTTTGCTACACGCTGTTGTTTGATCTGTAAGTATTCTATATCTATACTTAGTACAGAACACTAAATAGTACTTTAAATTAAACGTACTGTGAGAGCTATGTTTGTAATCCATATTCTCTCCACCTTCCGTAAAGTATCCTTCTTCAGAAGGAATTTCAGATATAAGTTTCAATAAATCTATCTCTTCTATTCCTATGACAGAAAAATTGAATAATAATTTATGAATTTTCTTCATTATTGTAAAGATTGATTTACCGATTAAATCCTCATATTCTCCACCCTAATTTTTGTAACCGCTCTTTTACTGTAATTGATTGATTTGTCTCATGATCTATAACATCACTAGCTAATAAAGATGCACAATTAACAATCAATATGCTTATAATATGTGTATTAGGATGGTCTTTATTAGCAGCATATTCCATACATTCCTTTAAAAATTCATGTCTGCTATTTTTGTTGACTTGTTCTTTAATTTGTTTTTTATTACCTTCAAAATTGTTAAATTCTTCATGTAGTGGATGATCTTCAGCCTCAGCTGCAATATTTAATAAATTATCAATTAATCTGCCATAAATCTTTTTGGTGAATTTGTTATTATCATGTATTCCATGTATTACTTCTTTACTGATGCTAGTTAATATTGAGCTTAATCTACTATTGTTATCTCTCAAGTTGCTGAATTTTTTCGTAGTTGGTGATTTGTCACTTTCGTATAAAAAACGTATTGACTGACCTTCTATGATTCTTAGTTGATATTCTTCGGTAATCCTTGTAGACATTTCACAATATACTTCTTTATGTAGTGAGGTTGGTTGGTTAATGCCCTCGCCTTAAGGAGAATACTTTAGTATAATATACTTTAGTGTTGGACTACTTTAGTATGGTTTAGTATGGATTACAAACATAGCTCTCACAGTACGTTTAATTT
>JARBCG010000017.1 GCA_028803175.1 Wolbachia sp. | reverse complement strand
TATTCTAATGATTTTAACATCTAGTTTTTAAACTCATAATCTGCTTTACATGCGTTTTTTTTAACTACCAGCTTCAGCTGGTTGTATTTGATAATCAACAAATTATATAGTATAAAACGAGAATGGATTTCTTTTAAAATTCTGTTATTCCAATCCTTGGTACTGAGATCAAGGAAAAATGCACCGATCTCAGCGTTACATACTGTAATAGCAACTATTTAACCAAAGGTAGTTTTGAAAAAAGTCTGATGTTTCATATTGGTGATAAAGTGTGCTAATAAAAAACTTAATAAAACAAGCAACTAGAGTAGGAAATAGTGAAAATACCATACAGTATATAGAATATCTCTATCAATTTGAAAAATTCAAGAATACATTAAATCTTACTCTATCATTAATAAAGCAAAATAGACTCTCATTTGAAATACATCAAGCAAGGTTAGTAGATATGGAAGAGGGAGTGTGTAAGACAACTAGATCTTCAGGGATAAATAGGTATGTTATTGTACTGAGAAGATCAAATACATACACTATAGTGCATGAACTTTCACATATGGTTGAAAATGAACTTGATTTAAACCTGGAGCATGATTTCCTTAATAAAATTAATAAAGACGTTGAGCAAAATTTAAAACAATCAAATATTCTTGTGCAGAAAATTATTGGTCAAATTATATTTAAGGAAATACAGGCTTATCAAAGTGTAAAATCACGCTCATCTGAATTATTTGCACGATATTTTGAGCTATTTGCTTGGGCGCAAGAGGTATACTCTAAAGACAAGGAGTATTTAATTCGTACTCAAGATTTGGATAAAGTTTTTCTCAGTACTAATAAATGGAAGAAAGATTATTTGGACACGCAAATAATGAATAAAATAGATAGAGAAATAAAAGAATATAGCAATAAAACTCCAATCAAAGATGTAAGCAAAGTACAAAGTCGTTGGACTAATAAACTCTCCCCTTGTGAGAAAAAAATTAGTTCTATATTTGGTGATGATAATTAATCACCTCAACATCACTAAATTCGAAAACTTGATCGCCTACGATTTGAAATTTCTCATGTCCCCTACCAGCAACTAATAGTATCATGCCTTCATCATGAGCAATATCTACGCCTTTCTCTATGGCTTTTTTCCTATTTTCTATCTCCAGTGCATTAGGACAATGTAGTAAAATATCGTGACGGATTTTTGCTGGATCCTCATCACGTGAGTTATCATCCGTAATTATTATCCTGTCTGCATACATTTGTGCTATTTTACCCATTTCAGAACGTTTTGCTTGGTCGCGGTTACCGCCACATCCAAACACCAAAACTATCTTTTTATTAAAGTGCCATTTCAAAGATAATAAAGCTTGCTTTAGTGCATCTGCAGTATGAGCATAATCCACAAACGCAAGAGAATTTACTTTTTCTATTCTTCCTGGTGGAGAAACGAGCTTTTCCACGCATATTTCTTCATAATTTAATTTAGATGAAATAATTATGCCTATTGCACATAATAAATTATATGCTTGAAATTTTCCTAAAACTGAAAAAAACGTGTTGTAAATTCTATCATATACTTTGATTGTCAGATGTTGACCATATGCAGTTGATATTTGTTTCAATAAAGTGATATTAGAATCTTTTTTACCATAGGTTATAATTTTATTGCTACGCTTTTCAGCTATATCAAGTAATATTCTGTATTCATCTATGTCTGCATTTAAAATCGCTGTTCCATCTTCTGGTAGCATCTCATAAAACAATTTTTTTTTAGTTCCTAAATACTCATCGATATTTTTATGATAATCCAGATGATCTTGTGAAAAATTTGTGAAAGCTGCAGCATTTAACTTTAGTCCATGAATTCTGTATTGATCAATACCATGACTTGAGGCTTCCAGTACTAAATGCTTTATATTTCTAATATTGATATCACGTAATATAGCATAAAGATCTTCTGCACCTGGAGTGGTAATGTTTCTATTGTGAGTCTTTCTGTCATTATTAATACATGTGCCAAGTGTTCCGATAGATGTTGCATTACAACCAGAATTTTGCCAAATCTGACGGCAGAATTCTACAACCGAGGTTTTACCATTCGTACCTGTTACAGCTGCAACATATTCTGGCTGCTTGAATTGATAAAATCTACTGACTATTTCACTGTACATTTCTTGAGGGTTTTGATGAAAGATATAGATTCCAGTGTCAGCTACTTGAATGACACCAAGGCTTGAAGCTTCCGTCATCCCAGTGTTTCGATACTGGAATCCATTAGGAAGAATCTGGATACATGCTGGTTTTCTAGATTCAAGCGTAAAGCGCTGGAATGACACCGAAGGGTGATCTGACATACAAACAAAAAGGTAGCCTTCTTTAATTCTTCTCGGATTGCACGTAACGCCCTCAATTTCAGTGTCAAAATCAATATCAACAATATTATGCAGTAACTCTTTCAGTCTCACGTTCTATCGTACCATCCTCAAGTTCTACATTAGGTAATCTTTCTAATGCTACGTTTAAATCATCTATTAAATCCTCAGGATCTTCTAATCCACAGAATACTCGAATACAACTTCCACCATAATCAGAACTCATTACAGATCTTGTCATGGATTTGCGATCTATTGGTAATATCAGACTATCACAACCTCCCCAAGAGGCACCAATACTAAATATTTTCATATAGTTAACCATATTACTTAATTCTTCACACAAATAATCTCTATCAAGTATTATGCTGAATACGCTGCTTGCTCCTTTAAAGTAACTTCTCCACAATTCGTGCTGAGCATGTGAAGGCAGTGCAGGATATAAAACTTTTTTGATTTTTGAATGTGTTTCCAGCCACTGAGCTACTTTAATTGCAGTACTTTGATGTTGCTCCATACGTACGTGTAGCGTTCTGAGTCCACGGTGTGCAAGATAACAGTCATGTGATTGAACAGTAACTCCATAATTTTTATAATTCTCATAAAGCAACTTGAAGATTTCACCTTCTGCAATAATAGCACCCATTAGCAAATCTGAGTGACCTGCTAAATATTTTGTCACTGCATATAGCGCAACATCAACCCCGTAGTCCAATGGCTTAAATAATAGAGAAGTGGCCCATGAATTGTCACAAACAGTCACAATATCGTGTTCCTTAGCAATTTTTACTATATGTTCTATATTTGAAATTTCAAATGTTATAGAGCCTGGTGTTTCTATCATTATCAATGAAGTATTACTCTTAATCAAACTAGTTATATCTTGTGTTGGATCATAAAGAGTTACTTCTACTCCTCTTTGTGGTAATTCATTTTCAGCAAACTTCTTAAGCCGATAATAACTATTATCTTGAATCAAAACATGAGAACCTGCTTTACTGAAAGTTAAAATAGCAAAAGTAAGAGCAAAAAGTCCAGAAGGATAAATTAGCGTTTGTCCCCTACACTCAATTTCAGCAAGTGCATTTGAAAGATAGTGAACAGTTGGAGTACCAACGCTACTATAGCTATAATCTCTTGCAATACCATCATTTATTACATCATATATACTTTCTCCATTTGATGCATTTAAGTAGTCTTTGTACGTAGAAAACAATATGGTGGAAGATTGATAAATTGGCGAATTCATAGAACCGCTGTAATCCTTAAACTTTCTACCTGCTTTAACTAATAAAGATTTTTCTTTCACATTTTTATTTTTTGTTTTTTAAATTGTATTCACTTTGTGTATACAAGTGAAGAGAAATCGCGTGTATTAGCTTTATTTCACTCTTTAATAACTCATGAATCAATTTATGTCTTTTTAGAGTGCTCATATCTACAAAATCATCAGATATTAATATCAATTTGATATGTGAAGGTAGTGTAGAAGATGAAGCAAAGTAATGATCAGCATGCTTTGCTGACTCGTCAATAATGCTAAGATCAATTACGTTTATTGAGTCGCGCACTTGTTTTTCTATTTTCTGAATAATATCCATATAGATCTAAAACTCTCAAGAACATGACAGATTGTAATAAACACAAAGCGTAAAAGCTATCCTAAATTTTGCAAACCCTAAGAAGACTATACGCCAAAATGAGAATGATAATAAGAGAAAATTAATGCTTTAATTGTAATAGATAGAAATTATTACAGATTTAAAGGTGTGCAATATACTAGTAGGATTTAAACTCACGTTTAATAAAATTATTAATGTATTGCCTAATATTCCCCATAGAAAACTCGAACCAAATGAACTTGCATTAAAACTGAAAAAAGAAGAGTGTACAAAAAAACCTAAACTTACAAAAATTACATATTTAGAAAATGAATTTTCTCCTAAATCTCACACAGAACAACTTCGCTTTAGAAGGAAAAGTGCACCGTAACACCATAGTTGTAAAATGAACAATCAAAACGTCAGAAATCGCAGTCCTAGCGTAAATAGCCTATTACCACTATATAAGCAAGAAAATTTATAACAAACAAAAGTTGAATACATAGAATCCAATAAAAATATGTCTATTCATAGTAGTTGCAAAGACAAAAAATAATTAACATAGTATATCAAAGTAGTAATAATAAAAAATATTAATAGCAAAAAGT
>JARBCG010000073.1 GCA_028803175.1 Wolbachia sp. | reverse complement strand
GTACTTGGTTCTACTATTACATTGGTTCTGTGAGAAAGCAAAAATGACCAGAATTTCATATATCGATGCAACTTTGATCACAGTTTACCACACAAAAAGGATATCAAGTAAAAAGTATTCAAAGGACTTGCTGGACTTGACAAAAGAGCAAAATGCCGGTTCTTTGATTTTAAGCTGCATATAGTCATTAACGAGGTGGGATAAATTCAAAGTGTTGTGCTGAAAAAGGCAATGTGGACGAAAGAAAATCCGTGCCAAGCTTGAAGGGATACATAAAAATTGAGTTTCGTAATAAAATTAATACTTTTTTAATTTTAGTGACTTATATTATAAATCCTTTGCACTAATAAAGGGTATTCTTACGATAGTGGATGCTTCTTTAATGTCAACAGAATTTTCTAAAGATAACAACGATAGAAATAAGCAGTTTTTCATGCAGGTCGCTGATTGGTTAATAGATAATACTGGTTTGACTTTTAATCAAATAGCACTATGTTTCAAGTTAACCCTTGAGGAAGTGAAAGATATAGCTGATGAAGAAATAGATATTGAAAGATACAATCCTGTTTTTTCTAGAATAATCACAGAAAATTAAATCAACGATTATCAAAACGATAACAGTAAAGTACCAAAGATTATAAAAAATATAAAAAAAAGGAGTCGATCAGTCGGCGGTAATCTTGGCTTTAACTCTCCTGCAAGGCGTAGAGATAAACCTGATGCAATTTATCATTTAGTAAAAAAATTTCCCATTTTAGGTAATGATGTTATAGCTAAATTAATAAGAACAACAAGTTACACAGTAGAGCAAGTAAGAAATGGATCCAATCACAATATGCAAAATATAAAACCTCAGTATCCTGTGCTTTTAGGTTTATGTAGCAGGAAAATTTAGATGCAGAAGTAGAAAAAGTAAAAGTAGAACAAGAAAAGCAAGAAAGATTAAAAAATATAAAAGATAACCAATAAGATTTCTAAAATTATTTATTTACTTTCGTACCTTGTTAATATTAAATTAACTTGACTTGCCAGTGTTTACTGATACAATTTGGATAATGAAGTATGTAATTCTTAACAACAGGGTTGATACTCTCTAGAAACTAGCTTAGCCTAATTTATTATCTTATGGCTACTTCTTAGGTGAGCAAGCGTCAATTGAAATTTTCAAAATCTTGGTGGACTATGGCAGAGATAATTAATATTGTTCGGGTTCCAGTTGAATCAGAATTAACAAACAAAAACGAGCAGACTTGTAATAACGATATGATAAAGCAAACAACACATGAAGGTACTGATGAAAATAGAAAAATACTAGATCTAAGCGAATTAAAAAAAATGACAGCAGAAGCATTATTAAGGTTAATCGAAGAAAGGCAAGTTTTAACCAATGGTAAAAATAATGGAAGAGTGCTGAAGGAAGATATGATATTCAGTTTAATGAAGAGAGCAAGCGAAGAAGGGAGTATTACAACAGGAAGTGGAATAGTGGAAATATTACCTGATGGTTTTGGTTTTTTACGTTCAGCAAGTGCAAATTATGCACCCAGCACTGATGATGTCTATGTTTCTAACGGACAAATAAAGAAATTTAATTTACGCACAGGAGACAGAGTATGTGGAGAAATAAGATCACCTGGTGATAGAGAAAAATATTTTACTTTAGTTAAGGTTAAAAATATCAATGACATTGAAGTAAATAAATTAATGAATCGTGCCCATTTTGATACTTTACTCCCACTATATCCTGATCAAGGACTAAAGCTTGAATATTATAATATCGATAATAAGAAAGATGTGGGTATGCGTGCTATAGATATAGTTGCTCCTCTTGGAAAAGGACAAAGAGCATTAGTAGTTGCTCCACCTCGTACAGGAAAAACAATATTGCTTCAGCAAATTGCTCATTCTATGGAGATGAATCACCCTGAAGTAGAATTGATAGTATTACTTATAGATGAAAGACCTGAAGAAGTAACAGATATGATGCGTTCTGTAAAGGGTGAAGTAGTAAGCTCAACATTTGATGAACCTGCGTACCGTCATGTGCAGCTCGCTGAAATGGTGATAGAAAAGGCTAAAAGAATGGTTGAGCATAAAAAAGACGTGGTAATCTTGCTTGATTCTATAACTCGTCTTGCACGTGCTTATAATGCAGTTATCCCTTCATCAGGAAAAGTGTTAACTGGTGGTGTGGATTCAAATGCATTGCAAAGACCAAAGCGTTTCTTTGGAGCAGCTCGTAATATCGAAAATGGCGGTTCTTTAACAATAATTGCCACAGCTCTTATAGAAACTGGTTCAAAAATGGATGAAGTTATTGTTGAAGAGTTTAAAGGCACGGGAAATGCTGAGATCATACTTGATAGAAAACTTGCTGATAAACGAATATTTCCTGCTATTGATATTACAAAATCCGGAACTAGAAAAGAAGAACTGTTGATTGATAAAGCTATACTAAATAAAATATGGGTGTTGCGTAGAATACTTAATCCTATGGGATCCGTAGAAGCAATGGAATTTTTACGTGACAAACTACTTTTAACAAAAAGTAACGCTGACTTTTTTAATTCTATGAATAGTTAAAAAACAAACTAGCAAAAATATCAACTATACAACTAACTATATGCATGTTTAAATTCTCCTGGTAAGTAGTTAGTATATAGTTGTATAGCTAGCACAACTAAGTCTTGCCAGTTTACAGTAAATTAGATCCTAGAGTCAGCTACTAGGATGACACCATAAGGCTGCTGGCAATCTTAGTCATTCCAGCGTGTTACACTGGAATCTAGATTTTTTCCATGATCAAGCCATAGGATGACAAAAATGGTGAACCTTACCTGGTTAGCTCTAAGTTTTTAAAACCTAATACTGAAATAAACGAAGCTAAGCATGCAAAACAAAAAGTAGAAAAAGAAGAAACTCCTCAAGTAGCTCATGCAACTTAATTCCTGCCAATAAGTAAAGGTACAAGATAAACTGAGCTTAGCTCAGTTTATCAAATACTAAGAATTTTCATTATGTTTTTCTAATGAAGGGATTTTTATTGATTGAGCAAGTGTTTTTCTAATATTTACTTCTTCGTTTTTTTTATTTTTCTGAAGCAAGTTAATATTATTTAATTTATTTACTATATTTCCTGCCCCTTTCAGGATCTTTAAATCACTTTCATTGATATGATATTCATTATTAAATCCTGTGACAATTTATTTACTTTTTGAATGAGTATGCAAAAACTCTGACACCTGTTGTTTAACGATAACTTGAATTAACCTTTCGTGAGATTTTAGATCATTTTATATGCTTTCCAAGCTACTATAATGATGTATTACTATCACTGATAGTCAGTTTTATTATTTCCTCTATTCTACTTAAAAGCTCCCTATATAACTTATCGTATCTATTGCATGTAATGTGAGTAGCAAATGTTTGATCGATGTATTTTACTATATAATTCTTCAGTGTATTATCTGTTGTACTTATATCCATCAGCCTGCTCTTAGGTATACTTACTATTATATACACAAAAAGATTAATATTGAATTAATAAATTGCTAATAAGCACTATATTTTTACTAAAGATTGTGGTACTTAAGATATAATTATCAACATAAAATTAAAATACGAACATAATGGATCTCAAAACGCCAATTATGGATTAGAAGAAAGCAAAAAAGCCTGGGAAATATGGTAAACTCCAATATTGTAAAAAAAACTAAGAAGGTACCCC
>JARBCG010000016.1 GCA_028803175.1 Wolbachia sp. | reverse complement strand
CTAAAGTAGTCCAACACCAAAGTACATTATATTAAAGTGTCCGCCTTAAGGCTAGGGTGTTAACCTACCTACCTCGCTACATAAAATTTTATTTAATTTTCTCTATACTTTGATATATAATTAACTTTTAAGTTATTTGAATATGGCTTGTCATTCACAATTTTCAAATATAAAACATCGTAAAGGTGCGCAAGATGCTAAGCGCTCTCAAAAATTTACGAAACTTATTAGAGAAATAACGGTCGCTGCAAAGCAAGGGCTGTCTGATCATGAATTAAATCCGCGTCTTCGTTCTGCTATATTTGCTGCACGGAAGGAAAATTTACCAAAAAATAAAATAGAAATAGCGATAAAAAATGCAACTGGCAATATTGCTGGGGAAAATTATGAAGAAATACAATATGAAGGTTATGGGCCTTCAGGTACAACATTAATCGTGCATGCTTTAACAAATAATCGGAATCGTACTGCTTCTGAAGTGCGCTATATATTTTCTCGTAAGGGCGGAAATTTAGGAGAAACAGGAAGTGTTAGCTACCGTTTTGATCATGTAGGTTTAATTGTCTACAAAGTAGAAAATATAAACTTTGATGACCTATTTAATTATGGAATCGAATTAGAGGTATTGAACGTTGAGGAAAATAATTCGGAAGGATTATATATTATAACTTGTGAAGTAAAAGATTTTGGCAAAGTACGCGATGCTTTTTATGTAAAGTTTGGAGAACCAGAACTTGCTCGCCTTTCATGGCAGCCAAAGGATCTTATTGAAGTCAGTGATAAAGAATTAACTGATAAATTATCTGGGTTAGTTGAAGCTTTAGAAGATAATGACGACGTACAATATGTGGAAGGTAATTTTACTTTTATTAATGATGACTCTGCTGCTTAATTGTGTAACTCTATTTCTTCCTCTTTTTAGTATCTTTTGGCCGGGAGTTGGTTAGCTTAATACCTTTTGCTAGTAAATTAGGTGGCCCTTTGTGGTATTATAAGGCCATTAATTTTCCCCTGCCAATCTTTCTGCTTCATTGCGTGAGATTAACGCTTCAGTAAATTCGTCTAATTCGCCTTCCTTTATAATCTGCTCTAATCTATGTGAAGTGAGGTTAATTCTATGATCTGTTATTCTCGATTGTGGAAAATTATATGTTCTTATGCGTTCGGAACGATCCCCAGAGCCTATTTGGTTTTTTCTCATTGTGGATCTCTCTATTTCTTTTTTTTGTCTTTCAATTTCGTATAACCTTGCTCTTAAGACTTTTAGTGCCTTAGCTTTATTTTTATGCTGCGATTTTTCATCTTGTTGTATTACAACTATTCCTGTTGGCAAGTGTGTAATTCTTACTGCGCTGTCGGTGGTATTCACCGACTGTCCTCCAGGGCCACTTGATCTATAGACATCTATACGCAGGTCTTTTTCTTCTATCTTAAAATCAACTTCTTCAACTTCAGGTAATATCGCAACAGTAGCTGCTGATGTGTGTAATCTTCCTGAAGATTCAGTTTCTGGTACTCTTTGCACTCTATGCACTCCTGATTCAAATTTCAGTCTTGCAAACACTTCTGTTCCATTAATTAACGCGGAAGCTTCCTTGTATCCACCTATACCTGTATTGGAGATGTTAATTGGCTCAAATTTCCAATTTCTTCTTTCTGCATATTTTTGATACATACGGTATAAAGTTGCTGCGAATAGTGCTGCTTCTTCGCCACCTGTACCAGCTCTAATTTCCAGTATTGCATTCCTTGAATCATCTGCATCTTTTGGTAATAGCGCTAACTTTAATTTGTCTTTTACTTTCGGTAATAATACCTTTTGTTTTTCAAAGAATTCTTCTTTTGCTAGCTCTTTTATATCATGCTCACTCCTTTCATCTTTTAGTATCTCCTCTAAATCTGAAATTTCTTCTTGGAGAGTATTATACTCATCGATTATTTTGATTATTGGCCTGAGTTCAGAGTATTCTTTAGAAAGGTTGATAAATTCCTTTTGACCTAAATTGGCAGGATTTTCTAGTCTCCTTTTTATATCATCAAATTTTCTTTTTAAATCTTGTAGATTATTATCCATGGTTATTTAAAATTAAAATACAGACTTAATATTTCAACTATTTTGAATAAGTATATATACTGAAATAAAAAATTTCTTATATCAAGTAATAACATTATACTATACCTATTACTTTAAGATATTTCTACATAATATAATGGTAAGACAGATAACATCGATTTGTAATTTTATATTTGGAGCTACGGATAAAAAATCATTGCCAGATAGGTTAGTTCCAGAAATTGCATTTGCCGGCAGGTCAAACGTAGGAAAATCTAGCTTAATTAACTTGCTAATAAACAGTAAAAAAGCCGCAAGAGTTTCTTCTAAGCCTGGATGTACTAGGCGGATAAATTTTTACTCCATGTATAATGACAAATTCAGACTTGTTGATTTGCCAGGGTATGGTTACTCCCGTGCAGGGAAGGGAGAAATTATGCAATATTTAAATTTAATTGAATATTATTTAACTCAAAGAAGAAACCTAAGGAGAGTATTTGTGTTGATAGATGGGAAGATAGGATTAAAAGAAATGGACAAAGACTTTATTTATTGGTTAACATATGAAAATATAAATTTTAATATTGTATTAACAAAAATAGATAAAGTGAGTCAAAAAAGTTTAGATACCATTCTAGAAGACACTCAAAAATGGATTAACAATGAAAATATATTAATTCATCAAATAAGTACTCGTACAAAGTATAAGATAGCCAGTTTAAGAGACGAGTTTTTCAAATTTACAAAATAAAAAATGATGAGTAATGAATTTTTAAAGAGCGAAGTACTATTTAAGTCGAAAGCAGAAATATTGCTTGAAGCTTTATCTAACATACCAAATTTTGTAGGCGAAACTTTTGTTATAAAGTGTGGTGGCATAGTGATGTCAGATGAAACACTTTTCAATGCTTTTGTGCATGATATTGTTTTATTAAAGCAGCTTGGTATAAATCCAGTAATAGTGCACGATGGAGAATATGAAATTAATTCGATATTCAAAATACTAGGAGTGAGTAGTAAGTTTATAAATGATGTCAGGCTTACAGATGAAGATACTATCAAAATTGTTGAAATGGCGCTATGTGGCTCAGTTAATAAAAAGATTGTTCAGCATATAAACTCCGCTGGTGGTTCAGCTGTTGGGTTATGTGGAAAAGATGGCAACCTAATGAAAGCAGAAAAAGTAACTGCTACACTGAAAGAAAATAAGTCAAGTAATATTGAAAAAATATTAGATATGGGATTCATTGGTAGGCCAATAGAAATTAACCCTGATATATTATTTTTTCTTGAAGAGTCGGACTTTATACCAGTTATTGCTCCTATTGGTCATGGAAAAAATAAAGAAACGTATCACATTGATGCTGATAGTGCTGCAAGTGCAATAGCGATTGCAGTTTCTGCATCTAAAATGATAATCTTTAGTGACACAGATGAAGAAATAAATGAAATTAGTAATGGAAAGATATCTGTTAAAAGTTTAAGTATGTCAATGAATGATGGAAAAATTAAAAGAGAAGAAAAATTTATCGGTAGACTAATAGCATGCGCTAAAATGGTGGAAGAGTGTGCTGGAGTTGCTCACATAGTTGATGGTAGAATACCCAATATTATTCTCGATTTATTTACTGAAAATAATTTAAGCGTATCAATTATGGGTGATTTATAAGTTCATTTGACCTAATTCAAGAAAAGTTCAAGATATTTCCAGTATTTGGCATTGAACTAGAATTTTATATTGAAGGAATAGAAGCAGATTTATTTCTCGATAATATTGAAGGTAAAATAAGTTCATTAGAGTTTTCTTGTGAAAAAGAGAGCTCTATACATCAATATGAAGTAAAAAGTGGCTGCTACACCAATTCTAATAATTTAATCAAACACTCTGAATTAGTAAAAGAATTACTGACAGAAACAGCGAATGAGCTTGGTGGGAATATTTCTTTTAAGGCAAAGCCTTATTTGGATAGAGCAGGTAATGCTTTAAATGTGCATGTTAACTTAGTAGATTTAAATAATAATAATTTATTTTATAGCAGTAAACAAAAGTATAGTGATTACCTGCTTTACAGCATTGGTGGATTATGTGCTATGATGAAAAAGCACATGTTGTTTTTTGCTCCAAATGATGATTCATATTTAAGATTTCAATATCCTGATATCCATACTCCAACTACAGTTAGTTGGGGAGTAAATAATAGAACTACTGCAATAAGAATTCCAGATTTTACTGGTGATTTAAAAAGATGTCGCCTGGAACACCGTGTTCCTGGGGCGGATTGTAATCTTAAAGAAGTAATGACAGTAATAATTGAAGGCATGATTTTTGGTATAGAAAACAAAATTGTTCCACCAAATAGGGTTTATGGTATTGCCTCTGATCCTCAATATAGGATGGAAAAATTAATATATATGAAGGAAGCAGTATAAAGATTAAATTTCAATCAATTCACATAGTTGATTTCCTACTTGTTGATTAGGGTCTGCAGTTGGATGAAAGTAATCAAAAAATAAATAACCTTTAAGTATTTCTTCACTACATCTGAAATTGTAACGAGCTTCAAGTTTTTCTTCAATAACTAGATTGAAAAGTATATTTATGTAGTGAGGTTGGTAGTTAACACCCTCACCTTAAGGCGAACACTTTAGTATAATATACTTTAGTGTTGGACTACTTTAGTAT
>JARBCG010000072.1 GCA_028803175.1 Wolbachia sp. | reverse complement strand
TTTGGCAATAGGATATTTTGCTGTTACAGTTGGTAATGTGAATTCTACGGATGTACAGAAGTATATCGAAGAACAAGGAAGTCCTAAATGATTTTAACATCGAGTTTTTAAACTCATAATCTGCTTTACATGCGTTTTTTTAACTACCAGCTTTAGCCGGTTTTAATTGATAATAAGCCTCTCCTTCTTCTCCTATCTCCTCATTAGTAATTTAAGATCAACATAGATTCGCTCTACAACATCAAGTAATTCATATCTATGTTTTTTTAGCAGGTGTAGCTGTCCAATATTTGTGATTGCTCGCTTTTTCAAATTATTTCTTGCATCGTCTCTGTATAACCTCTTATACAGCTTGTCTAACTGCGATATCTTTGAGTAATTCCATGTTCCCCTGGCACAAAAGATTATAACGTTAATAATATAGTATTTTTGCAATTTTGTAATGTTTTTTTTAAGAGATCATTTAACTGCATAAAATGTAGCAACTTAAAAACATATATTGTATAATCTTGCTCTATAAATAAATGATGAGTTATGGATTTAAGTAAAATAACAGCGGGAAATAACCTGCCAAAAGAAGTAAATGTAATTATTGAAATAAGTGCAAATTCTGAATCTATAAAGTATGAATTTAATAAGGAGTTCGGATTATTACAAGTTGATAGATTTTTATCCACATCAATGGCTTATCCTTGCAATTATGGGTTCATACCAAACACTCACGCTGGTGATGGTGACCCTGTGGATGTTCTAGTATTAACTCAATTTCCCTTAGCGTCTTGTACTCTAATATCAGTACGTCCAGTCGGCGCATTGATTACTGAAGATGAAAAAGGAGAAGATGAAAAAATACTAGCTATTCCTGTTTCTAGCGTTGACAGTTACTATGATAATGTAAAAAGTTGCTCTGATTTACCTCAAAGCTTACTCAATAAAATCGCTCATTTTTTCTCATGCTATAAGGATCTAGAAAAAGGAAAAACAGTGACGGTTAGAGGATGGGTTAACACAGAGAAGGCACAGGAAATTATAGAAAAGTCTATTTAGGATATGAAGCTTGTCCTAAGTTTCTTTGTGTGTACGCTATAGCTAACACATACTGCTTTACTAAAACCTGGCAACTTTGATATATTGTTAGTTAAAATTTTTGTAGAATTTGTAAAATGACAAGCTTAAGTGTAAGAGAAGCTCTATGCATAGCAATTAGAGAGGAAATGCAGAATGATCCTGATGTGTTTATCATGGGGGAAGAAGTTGCAGAGTATAATGGTGCTTATAAAGTAACCAAAGGATTACTGCAAGAATTTGGAGAAGGTAGAGTAATTGATACTCCTATCACTGAGCATGGATTTGCAGGTCTTGCTGTTGGCGCAGCATTTGCTGGATTAAAGCCAATAGTAGAGTTTATGACCTTTAACTTTTCTATGCAAGCAATTGACCAAATTGTAAATTCTGCAGCAAAAATAAACTATATGTCAGGTGGGCAACTTGGGTGTTCCATAGTATTTCGTGGACCAAACGGAGCTGCAGCAAGAGTTGCTGCGCAACACTCACAGTGCTTTGCGTCTTGGTATGCACACGTGCCAGGATTAAAAGTAATAGCACCTTACTTTGCATCTGATTGTAGAGGTTTGCTTAAAGCTGCAATCCGCGATCCGAATCCGGTAATATTTCTAGAAAATGAGGTGGCTTATGGATACGAACATGAAGTATCTGATTCTGAATTGTCGGATAAAGATTATCTACTTGAGATAGGTAAAGCTGCTGTTATACGAAAAGGTAAAGATGTAACCATTACCACTTTTTCATTAAAATTGAAAGATGCTTTGGAAGCAGCAGATTTACTAATCAGTGAAGGTATAGAAGCAGAAGTTATTGACTTAAGAACTTTAAGGCCACTTGATGTTGAATCCATTATTAATTCTGTAAAGAAAACTAATAGATTAGTCAGTATAGAAGAAGGATGGCCATTTGCAGGAATAGGTGCAGAACTTTCAGCTGTCATCATGGAACAGGGATTTGACTACCTTGACGCTCCAGTTGTGCGGGTTACTGGCAAAGATATTCCGCTTCCGTATGCTGCAAATCTGGAGAAAAAAGCACTGCCGCAAGTGGAAGATATAATTGAAGCTGTACGCCAAGTTTGTTTTAGAAAAAAATAGTCTTGGACATAGATCTCAGTGTTATGTACTAACTCTGTATTTTATAAAGATAGATCTATTCAAATTTAATGAAGTAGAAGTGTCATTAATGTAAATAGAGTTCTTGTACAACAAATTTATGACGAGGAATTTTGAGAAGAAGTGAAGATAAGCTACGCAAATACTTGTTGTATTTGAGGAGTGTATGCAAGTTTTAACACGAAAATTACCATCAGAAGGCATTTTATGTAAGAACTCTAATGAGTTGACTAGAAGGATACTATTGGTCATAACTTGAGCGATACAGCACATCCAGAAGAGATAGATTAATTAATAGAAAATAGGTTTGATATTAACTCAAAAGATGCAAACGGAATCGCTCTTTTGCATAAATTTACAAAAAAGGCAATTTAGTTGTATCCGTTCAGAGTAGTGGCAAAGACAAAAAATAATTAATAAAGTATATTAAAATAGTAATAGCAAAAAGTATTGCAACTGTTAGTTAGTCTTATAGAGACATGTAATAAACTTAGATCAGATGGTAACAAGACTTGAGGAGAAAAATAAGGCCTAAAAATGCCAACTATGGATTAATCAACAAAGTTGATAGAGAAGATTCTGGGCTTTTTACCATTTAAATAATATGAAACGAGAGTAGATATAATGTGTACTAAAAAATTAATTGGTGATCTATGATGAGAATATTAAATTTTAAACTTATTTTTTAAATAATCAAAAACTGTCTCAA
>JARBCG010000071.1 GCA_028803175.1 Wolbachia sp. | reverse complement strand
TGGATTACAAACATAGCTCTCACAGTACGTTTAATTTAAAGTACCATTTAGTGTTCTGTACTAAGTACAGATTAAGTACAGATATAGGATACTTACAGGTAAAACCATATGCTAATCTCTATGTCTCCCAGCATGGCACTATCACAAGAAGTATATCGAAGAACAAGGAAGTCCTCATAGCTATTCTAATGATTTTAACATCTAGTTTTTAAACTCATAATCTGTTTTACATGCGTTTTTTTAAACAACCAGCTTCAGCTGGTTGTAATTGATACTTTAATCTTTTTTTGGTTTATTTATTGTATCCATTGCTTTACCAATTTCATCATGTAAATCATCATGACCTTCTGTTTCATCGCATTGTATTCCATCAATTCTACTTTCCAGTTCTAACTTAATTATGGTGTTAATTTTATCTATATCATCAATGAAGTTTTTATATTCTTCATTAGTATACTCTTCACCTGATGCTTTCTTTTCGATAAATAATTCTTTAAATACTGCAAGATCAGAATTTTGGTCAACATTCAATACAATATTTCTCTCTATAAAACTTAGGTCTGATAGTAATAGGCTAACTTCCAGTAAATCCTCACTTTCAATGCTTAAAAGGTCATCGAGATTATCTAAGATACTAGATATCTTATTTTCTTCTTGTGCAATTTCTTTATCTTCTTTATCGAAGTTGAATAATAACTCATGTTTACCTTTAAACTTTTCGTTTAAAGCTTTATTAAGCTTAATAAAGTTAACATCATTATCTGGTTTAGTGTTATCCAATAATATATCTATCCTAGCTCTACGCACATTAAAAATATCATCATAGTCATTTAGTACAATATTTCCATCAGCATCTTGTTGTAACTTATAGTGATCAAGGCCTTTAAAATTCTGATTAGTTTTCATTATCATCGTCTCCTTCTCCAACCATATTTATCATCTC
The DNA here is from genome assembly GCA_028803175.1 of Wolbachia sp. Lineage (GTDB taxonomy): Bacteria > Pseudomonadota > Alphaproteobacteria > Rickettsiales > Anaplasmataceae > Wolbachia. The sequence goes on along the minus strand of JARBCG010000071.1, from coordinate 16,759 downwards.
TTCTGTACCTGATCCTCTTCTCACTGATTCATTTGATTTACCATCATTTCCTCTCAACGACTCACCTTGTTGATTATTACTGCTTACAACTTTATATTTTTGCGGTTCTCTTTCTCTGCCGATGGTGTAATCATGAAGTTTTTCTAAGAAAGCATATCTATGTGACTTTGCTCTATAGAGTAGATCTTTTTTATAGCCTTCTTTTCCTATAGAATCGATTCCGTGCTCCCAATTGAACTTTGCAGCATCTTTCATTGTGTAACCTAAGTGCGATCCTGCATATCCTTTCCAATAATCTAATTGTTTACTAATTCTTCTATGTGCAATATCTTCTTTATCAACTCCAAATGCCCTATAAATCTTACTCTCAAGCTTATCAACATTACCTCCAGGTGATGTTGCAAATTTTGTTGCTTCAATGGTAGTACCAACAAGTTTGCGTGATGTATTAATCATAGGTTTCAATACTTTTCCCACTCCTGGTATTCTTCCCAGTGCAGTAGCCAATCCTCCAGCAATCCAATTAGGGAGCCTTGTGATGAAGATGCCTACTTTTTCTAATCCCACACCAACCTTATCTTGGTACAAATGTTTACCTATTAAAAGAATATCCTTTACACTCATGCCTTTAATCTTAATTTGAGAGAGTATACCACCTCCTCTATACATTTCAGATATGTTATAAACACTAAATCCACCTCCAGCAATACTAGAACTAATTTGTTGTACTAATTTGCATAGAGAGAACATTAAGAATGAAAGTAAAAATAGTATAGTAATTTCTCCTGCATTAATTAAATAACCTGCCTTTATATTTTGCACTCTTTGATAGTCACTATTATCTTGAGGATTTTGATTTACTTCCCTAAATTCTGGTAATTTGCAGCCATTACTTTTAACTACTGCTTCCACTAAAGACTTTATTTCATTTTTTAAATCAGGTCGAATATTTCCCTTTTTATAGTCACCTATTACTTCCTTGTAATTATTACATTTTTTAGCATCTTCTTGTAATTTGCAGTAAAATTCTTCTATTTTTTTACCTAAGCCTATCTTTTCATCTATATTATTCATAAGTAATAGTGCGTCAGACTTTTCTGAAGCGTGTAATAAGCTATTAGTTAGACGTACCAAGTCTTTTTCTTTACAATCATTATCAACTATTATATCACTTTCTGCTATATAGTGACTATTGTCAGAACATGTTTTACCTTCTCCATACTCTGGAGGAAATGGATTAAAGAAAGGAAAATCTATATAGCGAAAACCTTTACATTTATAACCTGGCGGAATAGGAATATATCCAGCGCCACCAGTAAATTTTACAGTACCACCATCTCTTGTAACTCCATCTACTATCGAGCTTATATCATAGTAAGAAGCTTCCCCTGAGATATATGGCATGAAAATTTGTCCTGGAGTCCAACCAAAGAATTGTCCATCAAAAAGTATATTAGGAACAGCGCAAAAACCACCAAACACCCACTTTGGAACACACCACCTTATCTCGAGCCATTTATTGTAGCATACAGTAAAGCCTAACTGCCTATAAAAGGTATCCATTACAATTGAGCCTAGCAACGATAATAGAGCAAATATCATCACCGATTGTAAGCAAAAACTAATGCAAAATTTCAGCCAACCATCAAACAAGCTTTTTAGTTGTAAAAATAAAATAGAAATTAAAAACAGTGGCATTATAGCGATAAGAAAAGCTATGCCCATAAAACCAGAAAGAAATATGATAAAGGCGTATACACACAATATGAAATATAAAGAGATCCCTATGATAATCGCTGGTACCATTAGAATGCTTAACCATGGGTGGTAGTTGAAAAGAGCTGCGATTTTTTTCCAAACTGAATAAGCAAAAAACTTATTAAACATGTCTTCTATGAAACTGAACAATGTAACACGAGCGTTTTCACCATCTTTAGCAAGGTTTGAAGCAGATTCAATGTTTATATTAGGAGTAAAGCGGGTAACAATATTTATCAAATGTTCAAGACCTTGAACGAATAGAACAAGAAAATGATCATAAAAAAATCTAAAACTTCCTGGAGATATAAGCACTACTACTAGTGTGATTTTTATCATTCTAATAAGCAAGTCATGCTTAGTTTATTGTATCATGCCAAAAAGAAAAAGAAGCGATGAACTTACTATAAATAAAACAAGCAAGGAAAGTACAAAATTATGGAAACTTGCACTCTTTTCAGCTATGTTTATAAACATAGTTTGTGCAGCTGCAGTCCAGTCACTATCATGATTCTTACAAACTTTGTCTTGGTTGATTAGTAAAGTGCATTTTAAGTATTCATAAGTGTCATTAAAAAAGCCGAAGCTGTTTGGCGTGCGCACTCCGCTTAAGAATTCAAAAGAATAACCACCTGCGTTATCTAAATAATACCCATCCAATATTTTTACATATATTTTCCATCCTGCTTTTAACGTCAATGGATCACATTTTCTATCCTTTAATTTTTGGGCATCATCTTTTTTTAAAGTAAAAACTCCACCTTCACCTTCTGCTTCAGCTTTATATCCCAAGTGTATAGTAGGAGATGCTGGATTGCGCATGGACTTCAGATCATTATTTGGATTAGGGTCACCAGGCCTTTTAAACAAAAGATAGGCGCCATGACCGTTAGTAAACCAACATGGAGCGCCACGTGATGCTACAACTCCGCTATTGTCTTCGCTAATATACTTACAATTACTATTATTACTAGTACTAGCACTATCACAAGTTTTTTGTTGAACATTTTTATAATCATTACAAACTAAATGAAAATCTGGTAGGCTATTTTCGTCTTTTCCCTGGAATTTAGCTTCGTATTTTATTTGCTCTAAACTTTTTAAATCAAAATTACTTTTTGATTCTCTGCTATTATTACTGCTCCATGATGTCCATGCACCGTTTACTCGTACTATTAAACTATCTCCATTAGTTTCAAATCCCGTGTCTTTCCATTTTACCACTTGGTTATGATGAAACCCATAATTAAAATCATTAATTTCGTAGTTAAAAGGATCTGGATTGCTATTATCTGGAATAAATGCGTTGTGATCACTTGGAAAATGAGCACTGACTGCAACAGGCTTAGGGCCAAAGTAATCAGCAGATATGCACCTTGGAAAAGGTATATCATTCTTGTCACAGCCTATTATAAAAATATAAGCTGCAAAAAGCAATAATCTAAACCAACATTTACTTAAGTGCGATTGCATATCTAAACTTTTTCTAAATACAGAAAACAAACTTCCAAAATTCTACTTCGAAGACCTTTTTAATTAGTTACCACATGAATCATTTATACATTTCCTCCCTCAATCATCTTTCTCACTTCTTGTGCCAGACCTTTCCCTTTCCCATTGCTGACCTGACTGCCATGGTGCTTGTTGTCTAGGTTCTTGTGTATTACTGGATGGCAGTTGAAAATTCATTTTATTTCGATCTTTGAATCCTTCTCTCTTTTTGACATATTTTATCATGCTTTGGGTTTGATTATCAAGACCAACAGTTGACAATGCAGCTTGTGATGCGCTCTGAGCAGCGTGACTTACGCCACCAACAACTCCATAACTAGCATGAAATATTGCCTGTCCCATACTTTCTGATATAGAAACAAAAGCTTTCATTATACTAGCAATCATTAGATATATTATTGCCTGAATTAAGTCTATAGGTAGTGCTGCAAAAAAACCACTTGTTCTTTCTCCACTATTTAATGCAACATCAACGCTAGTGCCAGGACCATATCCAAGAGGCAACATTGATTTCATAAGACAGAACTTATATCCCAATCCAAAAAACTCCATACTAATTAAACATTGATAACATGCAGAAAAATTTGTTAGATTATATAAAACTGAATACATTAATTGATTCAGAAGCGATAGAGATGAAAATAAAATTATTGGCTGTAGTGAAATGTGAGACAAAGTATTTATCCAGCCATAAAACAAATGCTTAGTCCGTTGAAATAGAATAAATACAATGAATAAAGGAGCTAATGATAACAAAAATGCACCTAAAACAAGAGCTATTATATACTTTACTGTAGCACTAATAACGCATGTTAAAAATACAAAAGTAGCGTAAAGTATCATAAAAAACGCAATGAACCCGAAAGGACCAGAGAGCATTAATGATAAAAACTTTAACCAAGTTTCTCCTGTTAGTAGAATCCCTGCTGTTAAATCTAAGAATTCAAACTTTTTACCTTGTGTTCCCATGTGACCGGAAAAACTATCAACTAAATAATTACTTCCATCTACAAAAAGCAGGATTAAGTTTTTACCAAAGAAATTCCAACTTCTTTCGCTAAAAGCAAAAGCTATTAATGCTATCTTAGTGATCCTCACAATAAAATCATATTTACTGAGCTGTATTGTGCCTAGCATATAGCCAATGACAGTAAATATAACATATAAAACGAGTACTACTTTTACTGTTTGAATAAGACCTATTTTATACCTTCCGTATGCACTTTTTGTGCTACTTTGATTAACTACGTCTTCTTTGAGAAAATTAAATATTGCATTTACGTTGCGTGAAATAAAATCATTTATTTCTTTTTGTACTAATAAATTCACATCATATTTGTTATTTTTATGGTATCTTTTTTCTTTACTCGCACCTTCAGCTTGGTAGGTTATGTCATCTTTTGTTATATTGCTTACGTCAATACCAAAATATATTTTTTTAGGCTCTATTAAGTTGCTTCCATCTATTGTATAATAATCAATATTATCTTCTGTTGTTTTAGTTAATTCTATTACCTTTTTAAAGTTATCAGTGCTTGTAATAAAATATTTTGGAGGGCTATCACCTAAGTACACGTACAACTTTTCACCACCGGTGAATTCACATGATTTACTCACTTTAACATTGTACCCGCCTCCATGAAGATGGTAATCACCGCTACTTGCTATAGCAAGCATCACGCTGCTACCAGGTGTTACACTTTCATTTACTTTGTAATCATGATTTAACTTTAAGGAAAAATCTTTAAAGTCTAACTTATTAATATTACTACTAATCTTTGAACACATCATATCATCTTCTGACCCGTTATCCTTTGGAAGACATTGGGTGCCTCGGGCAGTATCTTTCATATCATCGCGTTCACCATCACCTTGATCACCTGTATAAGGATTACTAACTTTTGCGACAAGAGCTTCAGCCCAGGAATCATTTGTAATTTTTAAACTAGACTCAAGGTCATCTTGAACTTGATCAAGGTAAGAATACATATCACACTTGTTACCTTTATCGTATTTTTCATATCTTATTGAAGAAACACAACTTCTTCTCGCTAAATTCGGATTCCACATTCCTTCTTTGTTGTAACATATATTTTGGTGGTAACAATTAAGTTCATAAGAGTTATATTTTTTCATTTTTTTAAGACCGCATCTTGCTGTCCAACCTTCACCATTTTCTCGTTCTTCATCACACAATTCATTCAACCCTATTTTAGCTCTACGTAAATCTGATAACGCGCCAACCATCCATGGCCATTCTTCTTGTGTGCTAATACGGTAAATATTAAAATGCACTTTATTATCATATGGAGTATATCCATTACCAACTAGCACTTCATTTGTTTTGACCTTTTCCAGTTTGTTCTTTTTTACTGTATCCAATGGTGAAAATATTATTTCATTTCTTTCATTGCCCTTACCTTCACAAAAAAATTTTTCTTCTGTACTAATATTGAGTATTCCACTGACTGGAACTTTCTCATCTCCTTTTTCAGTTCTATAACAATTGTCATCAAAAGTGACTTTATTTGTTAGATTGTCGTAATCAACTTTTACGTTTCTGGATATTAAGTTAAAAGTTAAACTATCACCAGGATTTACTCTAATTCTAGTGTCAACATAACGTCTACTACCACCGAATCTTTTCCCTTTACACAATTCTGGTTCATATATACCATAATTATCAGGCTCACTATCAATGTCTTTAGCTTTACTGTAATCTAGCTCTGAACCATCAGCACAAAAGCTCGCTGGCACTATTACTTCTTTTGAGTTTTTTTCTCTTGAATTGTCATTTTTTTTAGATGGACAAAAAGTGATTGATCCACCGATACTAAATTTTATTTTCTTTTTCTCCTTAATCACTTGATTGGAATCAACCCAAAAAATTTTAGTTTTTTTATCATCATCTTTATCATCAACTTCTCGAACTGGAATGCTAACATTAACACTAGTATTTCTGCTTTGTAGTCCAGGCTCTACACAATCTATTGTGCAGCTAGTTATTACAAAATATAGTATCAGCAATAATGATCTTTTTCCTATCATACTTCTAGTCCCCTGTTGGTATTTGAGGTCTTTGAATTGGTATCTGAGGCTTCTTATCTTCTCCTCCGCTTGAAGATATTCCTCCTGTCCTCATTTGAGAACTGTCCTGATCTAAACCTACTAATCCAAGCATAGTTTGTTGATAATTCTTTCCTGGTTCATCTGATACATAAACACTGAATAATGAATCAGACAGATTTGAAGAAGCTTCGATTAAAGCTTTCATAGCATGACCCAAAATAACAAAAGCCATCATAGCAGTAATATTTGGTGTATATTTAGTGGCATAACCATAAAATATGCAAGGTTCAAAAAGTATTAGATTAATCCTAATTATACATGTAGAGCAAACTTCAAAATCGAACATTGAGTATACAATGTAGTCCATAACCTGACTTACTAATGATAGAGAAACCAAAAGTATTACTGGACTTATCGCAAATCTCGCCAAGTAATTGACCCAATTGCGAAACATCTGCCTAGTATATGTAAATAAAATACAAATAATAAATATAGGTGCTAGAGAAAGCAACAATGCAATTATTGCAATAGATGTGATAAAAGAGAACAGTGCATTAAAAATAGCTAACATTACTGTTATCAATCCCCAAAACACTAAACAGAAGGCTACAATACCTAAAGGACCAGAAAAAATAAGAGATATAACCAAAAACCATGATTGCGTAGATAAAAATCTATTTAATGGCAAATCAAGAAATTGGAATGGATTATCAGGATCAGTGCCTCTAAAATTTGCTATACCTTTTATTAATTGAGTTGGAGTATTTATTAGTAAAGAAAATGCCTTGTTATAAAAGAAATCCCAACTATCATCACGTAATAATTGAGTAATAACCCCTATTTTTACACATATAATCAAAAATTCATATATAGAGATGTAAGATAGTCCAAAAAAGTAATAAAGAGTATATAAAACTATATATAAAACTAATAATGCTACTATTGTAGATCTAAAGTTACCTGTTCTGTTTGATGATATAAAACTTCTATAAAGAGACTGTACAGGACTAGTACTATCAGAATGGACTGCTTTTGGATCTCTGTAGCTAGAACCAAAAAATGCGGTTTTTACCTCTCGTTCAAAAAAATTGTAGAGTACACTAAAACTTTTCTTAGGTTGTGATTTAGTTGTAATGTTAATACTAAAATTGCCTTCATTTTCATAGTTACAACCATGATCTCTTATTCCGTAGTATATAGTACCCTTTTTGCCTTTTAAACTTTTCCTCAAACTATTCATATAGTTAATATCATAGATTCTTTCAATTTCGATCGGGATATCTCCTGAATCCTCACCAGCCTTATGTTCAGGAACATCATCGTCAAAATTTTTATCAGATACATGCATATACAAGGATTTTTTGAGCAAATCATCATAGTTATGATGCTTTGTTACTCTAATGTTATAACCACCATTACCAGTAGTATTTCCTAATATAAAGTTTAATTTTTCACCATTTTTATGATCATTTTCTATTTTATACTCGTAATTTGTGCGTATACCACCCTGCACATGTTCAAAATTTTCATTTGCCATTGTGATTTTTAATGATGGAATATAGGTTTTTACTTCTTTCTTTTGTCCTGTAAATCCCTGAATAACTTCGCCTTCCATAAATTGCTGAATGACCCCACCTATTATTTTGTTTTTTTCATCTTCTGTTGCATCGTTAACATCAGCTAAAGCACTTTTAAGATTTGCAAGTAATTCATTACTTTTAATAAAAGATTCAACTTGTACACAATCTTGGTTAGAATTGTCACACATACTTCCGCACAGAGAATTAAAAATATACATATCTATTTTATTTGCTCTATCAGCAATAAGTTTGTTGCAATCTATTCCTTTTCCTTCCTTAATAGATCTAACAATACTTGCTTCATCTGAGTCTTTCATATTATAAGGTTGTGGACCATAATTCCAATGCTCTTTTCCATTTAACCACTTTGCATTGCCCAATATGTATTTATTTGGACATACATCACCTTGGCATTCTTTTTGATTTAAAACTTTTGCAAAATTAAAATGTTCTTTTTCTCCTTCACTGCACTTGTTGTCTATGTTTACAAACCTTTCTTTTCCATCTTCGTTCTTTTTACACACTTTTTTTTCAACAACACTGAAGCTTATCGAATCTCCAGCTTTAAGTGCAAATGGTAATGAGAATGATTTCAATGAACGCTCAAAGTAGTCTCTATTATCTTTGCATACTTGTATATGTTCATCAATCTTATCAGGAGCTATCCCTGATGGAACATCTTTCCATGTCATATTTTTTCCAAAATGCTTACTCAGAGATTCTGCCGTTTCAATTCTATGATCAAACCCTTTTTTGTTGAAGCAATAACCAACCCTACCAGAAGATGTGTCTCTTAAAGAAAGTTCACTTTCCATATAACTTACCAAGTCTTTATTTGCAAGGGCTATTCTCGACTTTTCTTGCAATCCTTCTAAGTAATTTATCTGTTCATTAATTACACTGACCTGATCACTGTCGTTTAAACCAAGAGCTGCAAAATCAATTTCAGTTGTAGCCGTAAAACCTTTGTTTGTAGCTACAAAATCCCTATGTTGATTAGCGCAAAAACTAAAATTGCTTGGCACTACGTCAATATCTGTGATTCTGACACTGTCTTCTATCTCAATACCGGAATTAACCCAATTCTGTTTTGTTGATATTGCAGTTGAATTTTCATCTAAACTTGTCATATTTTCTGGTTTAATACAGTGGCGCTCTCCGCAACCCGTTAGGAAAAAAAATAAAGCTATCAACAAGAACCTGAACATAATATCCTAATTTCCCTTCGGGCCACCCGAGCGTGGCCTCATCATCTCCTGACCTTTTTTAGCAAGTGAACTAGCTATTCCAGCTGCACCTCCAGCAACAGCTTTAGCAGCAGATAGTGCTTTGAACTTCATTTGACCAGGAGTAGCACCTGAACCGAGTGCTGCTCTATGGTTACCAGCTAGTTCAGCAGCCATGCCAGGCAGAATATTCAAAAAGTGATAAAATAGGAACAACACCAGTACTAATTTTAATAACTCTCCAACAAGAGAACTGCCAAACTCCATGTATGTAAAATTAAATAGACCAAGCATACTACTCTTTTCAAAGCTATAATCCTGCAGCATACATGCTAAGGAAGTTTCATTTCCCCCTTTATCCTTACATGAATCTGGATCAGCTAACTTAAACCATCTTTTTTTAGTATCCAATACCGTTATTTCTTCCTCTGTGAACTTAAGTCCCTTATAAAAAACTTTATCACATGCAATGAACATGAAAGATAAAAATGCAAAGAGCATAACAGGATATAGACTATAGGTAATTAACTCTTTTACCCATCCATCAAAATATCCTTTTGTATGCTGAAATAAAACCATAGGAATAAATAATGGGGATAAGATAATGATTACACTCAAAGCAACTAAGGATAAAATGAATACGTAACATGTCCATAAAATGATCATCATCATAAGAATGGCCATGAATATAGAAACAAAGCATATTAAAATTTGTCCACCAGCAAAAATAATTCCGAGCACGAAACCTGAAACTAATAAAACAGGGGCAGCACCAAGCAATACAGTTAAAGTTACAATACCTCCTGTACCAACTTTACCACCAATCCCATGTAAAGGAGCACCTAAATAAAACAAAATTCTGCAATCAAGTCTATCCCAAGGTGCAAGATAGCTATAAGACACCATCTTTCCCTGTGCATTAGTGTATTCATAATCTTGTCCAGCGTCATATTTACATATACCTATATCTTCTGATGCTTTTAGTACTATTTCTGACAGACCATTAGAAAGTTTTGTCAAATGTCCATAATACTGCTGCATAGCACCACCTGTTGTAAAATAGATCACTAAAGCAAATTTAATGATCAACACATACATTTCTTGTGGACTTCGAACTCCACCAGCCATTACTTTAATAGCAAACAGTATTAAAGCTAAAACTAACACGGCAGTTATAGCATTCTTTAGCTTCTTTTGAGCTACAGATATAAAACTACCTGTTACTTTTTCTCTTCCGTTCTCATCCTTTAGTACATTTCCATTCGCATCTTTCTCCTTTAATACCTCGCCACTTGCATCTATACCATCTACTAAATTATCTAACGACTCTTTAATACATTGCACTATCATGGAGGTTACAGGAATAGGGGCTAGAGATTTAGTTCCTGCTTGGTTATAACAGGCTTGCGATACATAATCACTGAAGCAACGAGAATTGTCGTAACGTACAAAAACTTTTCCTTCTTTTTTCTTTTCTTTTAGAATAGTTTTGTAATCTTTGTCTTTACTCTGAGGATCGTCATGATCACTAAAGGCAACTTCGTCTGTAGAACCCGTTCCATTTTTATCATTCTTATCTTTAAATATCATTTTAGATTTATCACACATAGGAGCAAGAGGATCAGGTGGTAAATCAGTACAACCCATATCAACTCCCTGTGGCCAAGGAATCATTGTGATGCCAAGGTAGTTAATACTAGCTAATTCCACACATAACCTGCCCATTTTTTTAACTGCTTTAAATGTTGATCCGTGTATTTCATCACTCTGTCCAGCTTTTAGAATTTTACATCTTAATTCACCATTAATATAACTTCTTACGCTCTTTCCAAACTCACCTTCAAACAGCTCTTCTTCTCTTGGATCAAAGTTTTTTATTGGGCTGAAAAGGTTATTAAACCCAAAGGTTTTCTATGGCAGATTTCTATATATTCACTATATTGTACACTGTTTTTTGGCCAGTAATATTCGCGAGTGTCTTCTTGATGAGTAAATTCTAAAGCCTTGTCTTTTTCTATTTTTTTTCCATCCATTGCTTCCTGACTTTTTTGTGATTTTGTTTCTTCAATTTTTTTCCATTCGGTTTCCAAACATTCGAAATACTCACCTTCTGTTTTGTAATGTTTATTTGTACATTTACTATAACTTACATCTTTTAATTTAAAATCTTTATATTTTCCATCCTGGTCATGCGCAACTGGGTGCCTAACAAAGCTATGTTGACAAACAACAAGTCCTCCAACAGCTTTCCAAGCTGCAACAAATGCAGCTATCATCCCAACAATAACAAGAGCAGTAAATATACCAACAGAGGAAACAATCACAACAATACCAGTCCATACTGCACCAATTGCGACAGCTATTCCAGCAATAGCGGAGGCTGTTTTAAATGCCCCACATTCAGGATTAGAAGCAAGGCTAAATTCGCCTGTGGCATTAAATCTACTAGAGAACTGAGCTATCTCATCACTACTTACTGAGTCTTTTTTTATTTCATCTGCAAAAGCTGGATATGAAAGTAGAAAATCTATATTTAATAAAAATATTGCAATTAATAGCAATGACAGTTTAGCTTTAAACATTTTTTACCTTCTGATAAAATATAGGCAACCATACTTTTGGGTTATCTCCCACCTCTTTCAATATATCATGTAACAACAAAACACTTTCTGCACGCCCAGATAATACATTTATTATATCATCTAAGTCTTTTAAGTCTATTCTAGCTACCACAGCATTCACTCCTTGCTTTACCAAAAAGAACCTGGTACTTGGATCTGTATGTTTTATTAATATATATTCACGTTCTGTCAACATGAACACGTCACGATAAACACTTGTGGCCTTCAGATTTGGTAAAAAAATCTGTGTTGCTGTTTGCTGCACGAGTGTATCACTGATAGCACTTTTACTTGCATCTTCCACACTTTGGGTGGCAAAAATTACAAAAGCATTTAATTTTCTCAGCACCTTTAACCAATCCTTTATTTTAGGTGCAAAAACTGGATTATCTATTAACACCCACGCTTCATCCAGAACAATCATGGATGGAGTGCCATCAAGAGATATACTAATCCTATGAAACAAATAAATTAGTACTGGTCCAAGAGCAAAAGGATCCTTGAGTAAATTAGCCATTTCAAAACCAAATACTCTTGCTTGGGAAAAATCGAGCATGTCCTCTCTATTGTCAAATATTGCAGAATGTGAACCATTACCATGCCACATTGATATAGACCCTGCTAAGGTATCGGGTCCTGCAAGCCCTAAAAAAGGCACAAGGTTACTCAGTAATCTGTCTTCTTTTTTTAGTTTAAAATTTCCTTCAATTGCATCATTAATCCGCGCAATATCTTCAGAAGTAAATTTGTCGTTATATACCGAAATTAAAGACTTTATCCATTCCATTAAAAATGTTCTATTATCTGGAGTATCATCAAGTTGCAAAGGATTAAAATTTGTTTTAGTTCTTGGTTCTATTATGGTATAGATACCACCTAGCGCTCTCAAGAAAATTTCTGCGCCACGATCCTTATCAAAAAAGAATATTCTTGGAGAAAATTTCATTGCCTGAGCACAGAGAAAGTTCATTAAAACAGTTTTACCAGCACCAGTTGGACCGATTATCATTGTGTGGCCAACGTCCCTTATATGAAAATTGAAAAAAAATGGAGTACCAGAAGTTGTATCGAACACTGTAACAGCATCTCCCCAGTGATTGTTAAATTTACTTCCAGTAGGATAATTATGTTGCGCTGCAAATCCAGCTAGATTAAGGCTACTGATCGTTCCCTTTCTTACTATGTAATCAAAATTACCAGGAAGTTGCGCCCAAAATGCTGGCTCAAGATTAACCTTTTCACGAATAGGATATACACCACAGTTGGAAAGTTCAGATTCCACTAGCGACAAAGCGTTATCCAATGACTTAGGACTCTTTTCAATACATAAAATAGTTAAGTGATGTTGACCAAAAGCAATCTTACCACTCATTGCATCATCCAATGCTTGAGAAATTTCTGCTATTTGAGAAATCGCCTTATCCTCAGATTGTATCATTCGATTTTGCTGTATCTGCATTTTTGTAATTGCCATTTGTCTGTTTATGAATTGAAAAGATTGCGTAATGATAAATTCGTAAGGAAGTTGCAAAAATGAATCAATCATCCCTGCAGAAGTATGATTCCCATACTCTTTAATACTAACTATTCCAGCATATTTGCTTTCATTGTGAGTCACAACCTGTATCATCTTACTGCCAAAAAACAACCTATGTACTGGTAAATATCTTGATATTTCAGTTCCAAGCGGAAAAAGTGTATTTGTAATAAAACCACAATTTGCAATTCTTGACAAAAATTCCATTATTTCACAAAATAAACCATTAGGAGTTTCTTTTACTCCAAGGATTTTGGGTGCGTAATTTCTTAGACTTGTTACTATGCGATTTGTCGTTTCTTCTAAATCCTCATAGATAGCACGCATATCACTTTCCCAAGCATGTTTTGACGTTACATGTCCAAACTTTTTAAGTAGGTATGATAAAAATTCTACTCCTTTTGTATCTACTCTACGAATGATAGTAACGTACAAATCGTTAATGAATGACTGCCTGGTTGCATGTTTCTCTTTCCACTTTAGATTTACATGGTTAGCAAAAAAATTTGGTAGATCCTGATTTGCAAACTCATCGGAAAAGATATTCTTTTTGCGTCTAATAGTATGAAAATACAAACTAAACGCAGGAGATGAAATACTTCTAAGCATTTGATTTCTGATATTATTTTGTATTGCTAAGTCTTCATCATCAGCAGTTTCAAATGCAAAGCCATTTAGTTTTATGACCTTAATTAACCAATTTCCTTTTGTCATTAAGGTTGTGCTATTCCAATAGCAAGAGTAAGGAATAAATTCGGCAGCGTGAACTTCCCTTTTCAGAATAGATCTATTTTTTGACTGAATAGCTCTAAATTTCAACATCACATAATCTTAAGTAATATCATAAGAATTAGCCCCGTGATAAAAACGATTTGAGCACCTGGAACATTTTTGTGCTTTAACCATGAATAATTCAATAAATAATGGCTCTTTTGCAGAAGCTATATAGCCAAGTCCATGTATTCCAGGTAAAACAAGAAGAATTACTCTCAAATCATTTGAATTAATAAAAATCAGCATGCAAGTAAGAACATTTAATATTGCAAACATGTAACTTACGCCAAAAAGCATCGCTGGTCTTGTCAGACCTTTAAATAATTGGTCCGTTTGTATACTACCTGTAGACATATTCAAACCTTTTAATAAGAACTTTATACTAATACTATACCATCATATTAAAAATTCATTGAAATTAGTAGCACTTTAAGTAGAATATATTATCAATAATCTTACCTTAATGATGAATTGGCCATTTCAAGAAGCAGAAAAGATATTACAAGTATTTCCTGATAAAAAGGAAATAATATTTGAAACTGGTTATGGACCTTCAGGTTTACCACATATTGGCACCTTCGGAGAGGTTTTTCGTACTACAGTTATTGTCAATGCACTCAAGAGAATTGCTCCTGAAATAAAGACAAAGATCATCGCTGTTTCTGATGATATGGATGGTTTGCGAAAAATACCAGATAATGTGCCAAGTCAAGAAATGTTGAGAGAACATTTAAATAAGCCATTGACTATGATACCTGACCCATTTGGCATTCACGAGAGTTATGGTCATCATATGAATTCATTGCTATGTAAATTTCTTGATTTATTTGAGTTTGAATATGAATTTAGAAGTGCTACAGAGTGTTATAAATCTGGTATTTACGATGAAAAGCTTCTGCTTTTGTTAAAAAATTACGATAAAGTTATGAATGTAATGCTTTCATCATTTCGAGAAGAAAGACAGCATACTTATAGTCCTTTTTTGCCATTGTGCCCAAAAACTTCTCAGGTTTTGCAAGTTCCAGTAATTGAAACAAGTACAGAAAAAGGAACGATAACATATAAAGATTTAGATGGAGACAAGATAGAAGTTCCAGTAACTGCAGGGAAATGTAAATTGCAATGGAAGCCAGATTGGGGAATGAGATGGGCCGCATTTGGGGTTAATTATGAGGCTCATGGAAAAGACTTGACACCATCCGCTGTGCTTTCAAGTCAAATATGCGAAATACTCGGAGAAAAGCCACCGCTTTTGTTTTGCTATGAATTCTTTCTTGATAAAGATGGTAAGAAAATATCTAAGTCAAAAGGAAATGGAATTTCAGTTGAAGAATGGCTAACTTATGCGCCAACAGAGAGTTTAGCGTTATACATTTTTCAAAGCCCAAAAAAAGCTAAACGTTTATATTTTGATGTAATACCAAAATTAACTGATGAATATTTAGAGTTTGTCAGGCGCTATAATGAGAATAAGGAGAAAAATACGAACAGTAAATTCCATACGGACACAGAATCTGGTTATGGTGAGAAATTTTTAGGAGAAGCACAGATGAGCACAGCAGAATACTCAAGTATATTTGAGGAGCGCAATCAAGCTTTAAAGATAAAATTGCCATCAGAAGCAAGGTTATGTAATCCTGCTTGGCATATTCATCAAGGTAACGTTCCAAACATAGAAACTTCAGGTATAAATTTCACATTGCTTTTGAACCTAGCAGCAGCTTGCAATGCTGAAAATAAAGAGATTCTTTGGGGTTTTATATCTACTTATGCACCGAATGTTACACCAGGAAATAATCAAATGCTTAATAGGCTTTCAGATTTTGCAGTGAAATACTATCATGATTTTATCAAACCAACAAAGTCATACAAAACTCCAAACGAAAAGGAAAAAGAAGCATTATTGGGCCTAAAGCAAACTTTACGCTCTCTACCTACAGCTGCTACTGCTGAAGAAATTCAATCTCAGGTGTTTTCTATTGGAAAAAAATGTGATTATACTAATTTACGTGATTGGTTTCAGTTGTTATATGAAACATTGCTTGGGCAAAAAACTGGTCCAAGAATGGGTTCTTTTATTAAGCTCTATGGAATAGAAAACACGATTTCCCTGATAGAAAACGCTATTGAAGGGTAATTTATATAGATAGTGTTGGTGAGTTGTCGGTGTTCTAATTGCTTTAGAAAAAAAAAGCTTAAGCAGTAAGAATCAGGTATAATAAATAAAAGAAGTTGGATGAAATAATTAAGGGGATAAAAATATATAGATTTAGCTTGAAATAACCAGATAAAACTTGCACTACACTACCGAGTGCTGGTACCCACGAAAGTAATGCAGCTGAAGAAATGAGTAGATTTTCTATTGTTTTTGATGTTATGTGCTCATTTTCTAACTTGTGGTATGATTTCCGTATGTAGATTGTTATTTTTCCTAAACACCAATTAATTATTCCACCAAGGCTTGATCCTAACACTCCAAAAAGCAACATGAGCAGTAAATTGTAGTGCGATTTAAAATATAACATAGTTTTAAACGTAAAATCTTGGCGTATAGGTAAGATCAGAGATGACAGTAGATTATCTTTGAATAATAGAAAGCAATTTTCCATATGAATAATCAGATTCACCAAGTTGTCGTTCCGTCTTCATTATCAGAAATCGAAACTCCCATTTTTTTTAATT
>JARBCG010000070.1 GCA_028803175.1 Wolbachia sp. | reverse complement strand
TTTAGTATAATATACTTTAGTGTTGGACTACTTTAGTATGGATTACAAACATAGCTCTCACAGTACGTTTAATTTAAAGTACCATTTGGTGTTCTGTACTAAGTACAGATTAAGTACAGATATAGAATACTTACAGGTCAAACAACAGTGCGTAGGAAAGAAATTATCATGGAAGTATGTACTGCAAACTACGCAGATATAATAAGAGGTAATATTACTCCTGATCATATGCTAATTTCTATCTCTCCCAGCATGGAGCTATATAAGTTGGTACAGTATATTAAGGGAAAGAGTAGTCATAAGTTATTCAAGGAATTTAAATACTTAAGAAAAAGATATTGTGGGCAGCGCATTTGGCAAAAGGATACTTTGCTGTTACAGTTGGCAGTGTGAATTCTACAAATTTACAGAAGTATATCGAAGAATAAGGAAGTCGTCATAGCTGTTCTAATGATTTTAATATCGAGTTTTTAAACTCATAACCTGCTTTACATGCGTTTTTTTAATCACCAGCTTTGACTGGTTGTAATTGATGAAGAACTTAATCTTCTTAATAACAAAGTAGTTTTTAAAGTGGTTTGTTGACTTTCTTTCTACTGAAGCACTATACTGCAGTTGCGATGGGTAATTAGCTCAGTTGGTAGAGCACTTGCTCGACATGCAAGTGGTCGCTGGTTCGAGTCCAGTATTACCCACGTTTTGTTTATAAAGAGATTCTGTATGACAGTAACATATAACGGTAAGCTCTCAACAGCACAATCCAAGCACCTAATCTACTCCATAATAATCGTTGTAATAACAATGTTTATGGAGATAGTGGGTGGAATAATCTCACATTCACTTGCCCTGTTATCAGATGCAGGACATATGCTTACTGATCTTTTTGCTTTAGTTTTAAGTTGGTTAGCATATAGATTTTCATCTAAAGAATCTGATTTACAGAGGTCGTATGGGTATCACAGGTTACAGATAATAGCAGCATTTATTAATGGTCTAACTTTGTTCTTAATTGCGATAATTCTCATAATTGAATCAATAAAGAGATTTATCTATCCAGTCAATGTTGAGTGGAAAGTTATGTTAATAATTGCAACACTTGGCCTTATCTCTAATGTAATAGTCTTTTTTATGTTACATAGTAAATGTGAGAATAACATAAATATAAAAAGTGCTGTGTTACATGTTATGGGGGATATCTTAGGTTCTGTGGCTGCTGTACTTGCATCTGTAATTATAATGCTTACCGGATGGCAAATTGTGGATCCAATTTTATCAGTGTTCGTTAGTGTAATAATTTTGAATAGTGGCTATAAAATTATAAAGAACTCTTGCCATATCCTTCTTGAAGGTACACCGGAAGGTATATCAACTGAGGAAATAAAAGGAAAAATCACATCAGAATTACCTGAAGTAATAGATGTACATCATATACATCTATGGTCGCTTTCTGATAATTATTTTATCATAACTATGCATGCTAAGATAAAGCGGAAAGCACAGCATATCGGTGTTCTCTGCGACATAAAAAAAATACTACTAGATAAATTTAAAATTGCACACTCTACAGTTGAAATAGAATATGATGAATGTGCAGATGATAAAGTGCTGACATATAATTAAATTAGTATACCTTGACATTTAGAACTGATTCTGCTACTAACATGGTTATATAGGTGTGGAAGTTTTATGATAGGTGTTTCTCAACTACAATTTCCTTCAAAGGATTCTAGTAGGTTAAAATTCGCTGGCTACTTTGCAGCTTTTGTTTCATTAAGCATTATTACAAATCCTGTTAATGTTCTTTTTTCTCTTGGTACTATATTTTTCAGATCTGAGATTAAAACTTTTTATATCTATAAAGAAATAAAAACTGCAAAACAGCAAAAAATAAGCAAAAAAGAATATTGGGAAATATTTTTTAAGAACAACACGATTAAGTTATTATCTTTCTTCTTGTTTTTGGCATTTATAACATATATAGCTTTTACTTCTACTTTCTTGCTAATTTCATTATTTGGGACAATACCGCTCACAATGGTATTGATTTTATTGCAGAGTGAGTTACGGCCAAAAGATTTCAATCCATTTACATTATTTAAAGCTGCTATGAATTTTTTTTTGGAAGGTATAAAAGAAAATTTGCGTGGTTTAGTGAATAGTTTTGATGTTAAGCTTGAACATTTATTGCCTCATCAATTAAATGATAATATTAATGAAAATGTTCATAAGCTAAAAGTTAGGTATGGTGAGGCAATACCTGAAGGTGTTATTGAAAGTGATGAATTTAAGCAGTTTATCGATTATATAAACAATTTACATGAACTTAGCGATGAAGATCAAGGTAGAGCGGTAACGTTCTTGAATGATTTTTGTAATGATGATCAAAAGCATAGTTCTGGTTTGACGGGCGGGCAAATTTTACTTTTGGTTTTGAGGGCATGCAATGATGGCGATAACGAATCTGTAAAAAATAAAAAGGATGCACTGATCATTAATTTAATTGATAGTCAAACTTTCTCTAGAAAAGAACGTATTCCTAACACTTGCTTTACCGGTATTATCTATAGAATGTTAAGCACATTGGAAGGTATACATCCAAACCCAGAGATTAGATTTACTCCTCCAAAGCAAATATTACTTTCAGAAGCAGAAAGTGAAGCACGTTACTTCATCTTAGACAGGTTAAAAAATAAGAAAAACAATAAGGAGATTTTTAATGCTTGGTATAAAGTTCAGAATAACGCTAATGATGAAAGTCAGAAAATAATTGATGAGTTTATTTCAGTAGTAAGAATTCCATTGATGAGAAAGTTGTTGAGTTTCACCTCTCAATACAGCGGGCAAGCTGTGCTCACATTAATTAAGAATATTGGTTCTATGAAGTTGAATAGGCAACTAGATTACCGCCTTACGATTCATATAGTAAGAGAATTGAGAAAACATAATTTAACTGGCAACCAGGAAGGTTTATTAGAAAAAATTAAAGGAAAGGTTTTTTTAGAATTATTAAATAAAGATTTATTGAAAACGGATTTTTCCCTAAAAGATTCGTCTTTGGATGAGGCTAGAAGAATAGCTGATAAGATAATAAGAGAAGAAGTCGAAAAGTTTAAGTTAAAAGCTGCTGAGAGAAATAAGAGAGTTAGGTCTATTGAAGCTCTAGTAGATATTACCATGCAAAATCTGTTATCCTTGCCAAGAGAAAAGCAGTGTTGCATTGCATACAGACAACTGAGCAGCAGATGTAAAGGTGATGAAAGAGAGATAATGGAGAACATTTTACTAAAAAGATTAGGAATAACAAAAAAAGAAATGTATAATATGCTGGAAGAAAATGATATATTCAAGTTGAAGTTAGTACTTAATGATGCATGCGAAAAAAGTGGAAAAAACATGGAAGAAATTATAAAAGCAGTGGAAGAAGTGGTTACAAGTAGTTTTCTGAATAAGGTTTCTGTTGATAATATGGTAGCAAGTCAGCTGCGATAGATAAGTTCAAAGCTTACGTTCGTTACCTTGCAAAAGATTTACTATGTTTTTATGGTGCTTTAAGAAAACTAGTGTTCCTGTGACTAGTAATGTTAAAAATAACTGACTTTGAAAAAAGAATGATGTTATTGTGGCCGTTATAATAGCGCTTAATGAAGCGAGAGAGGAGTACTTAAAAGCAAGAAATACCATTATCCAAGCTACTACGAATACTAAAGTAATGTCAACGTTAAGTGCTATCAACACTCCCAAAGTTGTTGCAACTCCTTTACCTCCTTTGAATTTTAGCCAAATAGGAAGCATGTGCCCTAAGACTGCTAAAATTGCAGATAGATGTATGTAAAAATCATCATTATTGAGAAATTGTTGCGTTATATAAACGGCAATAAACCCTTTAAAGGAATCTAATAATAATGCTAAAGTAGCAAAACATTTATTTCCTGTTCTTAAAACATTTGTAGCTCCTATATTGCCTGAACCTATTTTTCTTAAATCTATTCCTTGAGCTTTTGTAATGATTAAACTGAATGGTATTGAACCTAATATATAGGATAATATAAGAACTATGTATTTTTCCATTATATCCATTATTGTATAAATGTTGTAATTTGAAGGCAATTTATTGTCTCCAACGGCACACCACTAACACTGTTTTTTTCTTTCTAGATCCTATGGCTAAGCCATAGGATGACAATATCCAAGCACCTTTCATTATTCTAATGCCTATCTCTCGTCATCTTTAAAAGTATAAAAGTTTTTATATTGAGATACAGCGTTCTGATAAAGTTGTATGAAAAACTGGATTCCAGCGTCACGTACTGGAATGACACCGTTAGTTGTACAAGTTGCTTTAAAACATAACACTTGTACAACTGTGTATCAACGATACCAAGAACTAGCATTTTCATTTATTATTTAACTATATTTGCGCGTTTACGCCAAAGTTAATTAATTTTATTATTTTTCAGTCTCTTCAAATAGCACTGAACTTCATCATTAATTTGATTACTAAACAGTATAAGTGCTGTCATGTTAATAAGAGCTAAACAGGAGAACAAAGTTCCACCAATATTGGAAATAGTCATAATGTCTTTAGATAGGCCAGAGAAAAACGCTGCAACCACCACTGCTATACGATATATCACTACACTCTTTGCACCAAACAGGTACAACCACCCCATTTCACAGCAATATACGAATGAAATTACTGAGGAAAATGCAAATAAAGGTGCAGACACTGTTAAAAGTATAGGAAACCACGAGGACACTGTTTCAAATGCCTTTTGAGTGATTAATATTCCTTCACCTACACCAGCTTGATACGCACCGGTTATTACTATTGTTATTCCTGTTAAACAGCAAATGAGCATCGTATCAAAGCACGGCTCTATCATAGCAACAAGACCAGTTCTGACTGGTTCTTTATCTTTAGTCGTTGCATGAGTAATCGCAGCAGAACCAATTCCTGCTTCGCTGGCAAAAATTGCTCTATTAATTCCAGCAACAAATGCACCTACCACCCCTCCACCAACAGCACCAAAATCTATCATGCTAGAGAATAATATTTTAAATGCGTGACCAAGATTGTGAATATTAAATCCAATAATAACAAGGCAACTACATATATATATAAGCGACATAATAGGTACTAACGCGGAAGATACTCTCGCTATCCTTTTAATTCCACCAATAATTACTAGAGCAAGCAGTGCAGAAATTATAAAAGAGAGAAACCAAGGATGACCATCTACCCAATCCGAATAACCAGATAATATTGAAACCATTTGATTAGTTTGAAATGCTACACTTCCTCCAAGACCTGACAACACAAAAAACACTGCATATATAGCAGCCAGAACAATACCAAGTTTTTTAAAACCAAACTCTTCTAAACCATTCCTTATGTATTGAAAAGGGCCACTAAATAGCTGCTCCTGATCTTCTGTTCTGTGTCTAAATGCCAATGTTACTTCAGCAAATTTTGCTGACATGCCAAAAAAACCTGTAATCATCATCCAAGGTACTGCACCGGGTCCACCCATTGAAACTGCAATTGCAACCCCAGCAACAGTGCCAAGACCTACAGTACTCGAAAGTGCAGTTATAAATGCCTGAAAATGCGTGATGTGACCATCATGATGATCTGTATCATATTTTCCGAAAAGAATAGCAAACGCATGCTTAAACATTCTTATGTTAAGAAACTTAAAGCGTAAGGTTAAAAATACATAACCAAAGGATAATAAAAGAAGTATGAATGGTATGTGAAATATCTTGAAAAATAGCACTTCATTCATTAAGGTACTTATTCCATTTAATACAGAATCATAACCTTCGTAAAAACTTGAACCATATGCACCATTGAATGATAAGCAAAATAATGCCATACAAAATAACCTATAAATCATGTTTAATACCTTTTAGAATTGTAATAAGCATCTATTGTGTTTAAGATTTCTCTCCTCAGCAGATATATTGCAATAGTGTTTGGGACCATAAGAGACATAAATGATGTATCACCTAAATAAGATATAAATTCTATATTTTTTAACATACAACTAATATACACTGAAATCACTACAAAAATTTGGAACAATATCAGCACTTTTTATTACCAAATAAGTACAGTAAGGCAACTTCACAGCGGTAATAGTAAGCGATTATTGTGGAAAATGCAAAGGAAAACATTGTAACAGGAAGAATCGACTTGCTAAACAGGGGTAAAGATGTTGAAAATATCGAACTAATTAATGTGATATCACCAATATTGTGAACGTCATGCATACCAGTGATAATTATCATAACACCAGTCAGAAATGAGATTAAGATTGTATCTATAAATGGTGCTACCATGGCAATACACGCAACTTTAATTTGGTCTGCCTCTTTTACAGATGAGTGTGCTATAGCTGTTGTTTTAGTGCCAGCTTCATTAGTAAATACTGATCTTTTCACTCCTGCTATTAAACCGCTCAGCACTCCTCATTCTACTGCTGATCTGCTCAAGATATCTTAGAATATTACATATAAAGCATTTAGTAGATTGCTTTTGTTTACATAAATTAAATATATATACATACCTATGTACAACATTATCATAATATGTTCTAAGCTTGTTGACACGAAAGCAATACGTTTTATTCCTCCAAGCATTACAATTAAGACAAGCAGAGATATAATAATAGATACGTTATATTCAAATATGTTATTTGATAGTGCTTCTATCTAGTTTGCTTAAAAGGGTATGTTACCAAAGATCATTGCAATAATAAGTATAATTGCATAAGTAAGCACAAGGAACTTGCCTACTTTCGGAAAGCAGATTTTTGTAAGCTCATATTTCATATAATAAAAAGCTCCGCCTGTTGCCTTTTCATGGCGATAAGTGAAGGCAAGAACCACTTCGGCAAACTTTTATTGACATACCAAGTATTCCAGTAACTATCATCCAAAAAATTGCACTTGATCAGCCAATTGTTACAACGATCGCAACTCCTGAAATTGTTCCAAGTCTAACTGTTCCTGACATTACTGTTGCAAATGCCTGGATATGAGTGATTATGCCATTATTATCACTACTGCATTTTAAACAGCGTTTGTATTCCATGTTTAAACAATCTGAAATTAATAAACCTAAATCTGACTGTACAAAAGATTCCAGTTGCAATTACCTAAACAATTATGAATAGTATATTAAATATCTTTACGTATAGAAGCGAGTTTAATAGATCATTTATTTTTACAATCATACAGTTGAATATCACCTATATTTTTTATTATACGTTACAATTTTTAACATATTAGCTACGATTTTTATACGTAAAATATATATAAAACCATATGCTTATTGGGATGGTAAGTATGTATACTGCACCTAAAATTGGTAATGTTATCCAAGGTTTACTTATAAAAAATATGATGAATATTCCAAAAAACGATACGAATATGTAGGATAGATTTTTGGGAATATAAATATATTTTGCAGAGAAAGTAGGAATATGACTTATTGAAAAAAATGAAATAATTAAAAAGTAGCAAGCTGTATTCCTTATATTAAAAAATTGCTCTATAAGAAGTAGATATTCACTTTCCTGAGACTGAAAGGTAATAATTATTGGAAATAGAGAAAGTAAAGCACATACTGGAGCTGGAACGCCCAAAAAGAAAATTTTTTCCCAGTATAATTGCTCTGAGTGTAATGAAACATTAAACCTTGCAAGTCTTATTGATATGCAAATTACATATATCATCACTAAGATCCAACCTATAACTTTAATTTCGTTTAACTTCCAAAAATACAAAAGAAATGCAGGTGCCGCACCAAAGTTGAGAAAGTCTGCAAAAGAATCAAGCTGGGCTCCAAAATCACTAGTTGATTTTAGAATTCTGGCTATTCTGCCGTCCATTCCATCTATAATTGCTGCAATAATGATAAAAATTACTGAAAATTCCCACTGTTCGTTAAATGTAAATTTAAGTGAAGTAAGACCAGAGCATAAACCCAACAAAGTTATAAAATTTGGAAATAACTTAGCAATAGGTAGGAATCTGCTGTTACTGCAATCGTTATTCATATAACATCAAAAGCAAGTTTTTTTTGAGTATTTTCTTCATTTAAGCTTGCTATGATTGTTTCACCACCAACAACGGTTTGTCCTTCTGAAACTCTAACTTCTATATCAGCTGGGATAAAAATATTAACTCTACTGCCAAATCTTATAATCCCAAATCTTTCACCTGCTTTCACATTTTGCGATATTTTTAGGTTACAAACAATACGACGTGCTATTAATCCAGCTATTTGTTCTACAATAATTTCCTTTCCTTCTTGGTATTCAATTATAATTTCTTGTTTTTCATTTTCATTGCTTGATCTGTTACTCATAGCAGATACAAACCCGCCTTTTTTGTAATTCATTTCTTTTACTGTACCAGATATTGGTATACGGTTCACATGAACGCTTAAGACGCTTAAAAATATACTCACGCATGTAAATTTTTTTTCTTCTTTTTTGTCCTTTGCTGATAAAGAATAATTAACCTCTTCAATCTTTGAAATCACACCGTCACAAGGACTTAGTATGAGATCATTATTATTTGGTACAACCCTTGCTGGATCACGAAAAAAATAAACGCACAATAACGTTGGAAATAAGCATGTAACTCCACACCCCCAGGATATAGAAAATGCTATACACGTGACTATAAAGGAAATAACTATAAATAAGTAACCTTCCTTATTTATGTTAGGTAAATTGAAATACATAATCCTGATAATAAATAGTATACTCCCGATAATTTACCACTTAAGCTTTCCCATGGAAAGCTTTTTTTAAAACTGCCACATGGTCTAATATTTTACTTTCATTAACTAGATAACCTTTAGATCTAATAGCCAAATTTTTTTTTTCATGTATACTCTTAAAAAATTCTTTATATAGAAATGAAAATCAAAAGAGCTTTAATATCGGTTTATGATAAGACGCATGTAGTTGACCTTGCGTCATTTTTAGTTAAGCAACAGGTGGATATCCTATCAACAGGTAATACGCATAAGGTGCTATCTGAAGCAGGAATAAAAACGCAGTAAGTGTCAGATTATACGCAATCTCCAGAAATATTGGGAGGTAGAGTGAAAACTTTGCACCCTAAAATTCATGGTGGTATACTCTGTGATAGGGAAAAATATAAAGCTGAAATGCAAAATTTAGGAATTGATCCTATAGACCTGCTTATAACTAATCTGTATCCATTTTGGGAAACGGTGAATAACTCTTCAAGTGAAGAGCAAATCATAGAACAAATAGATATCGGTGGAGTAGCACTAATTAGAGCAGCTGCAAAGAATTTTCGTTTTACTTCAGTTATTTCTAACATTAAGGACTATGAGACACTAAAAGCAGAGATGGTAAAAAATAATAGTGAAACAACATTAGAATATAGGAAGCACTCAGCAACTAAAGCGTTTGCTTTAACCGCACATTATGATTCTAATATCTACAATTGGTTTTTATCTCAAAATAAAAATGATGAATTGCCAGAATTCTTTACATTATACGGAAATAAAGCGCAAGAATTAAGGTATGGTGAAAATCCTCATCAAAAAGCTGCGTTTTATAGCAATGAATTTAGTAAATATCCACTCAAAAAAATACATGGAAAGGAGTTAAGTTATAACAATATAGTAGATATTGAATCTGCACTTAACATAATTTCTGAATTTGAGGAGCCAGCAGCAGTGATAATAAAACACAATAACCCGTGTGGAGCTGCAGTTGGTAACAGTGCTTTAGAAGCGTATCAAAGGGCTCTATCATGTGATAAAATAAGTAGTTTTGGTGGCATAGTTGCTTTCAGTCAAGAAGTGGATTTAAAACTTGCAGAAGAGTTGAACAGAATATTTTTAGAAGTGGTGATAACACCATCAGTAAATGACGAAGCACTAAAAGTCTTACAAGGAAAGAAGAACTTAAGAATTATTGTTCACAAACCTTTTGAGCAAAATAAAAAATACCAAGTGAAAAATGTCATTGGTGGATTTTTTGTGCAAGAAAATAATGATCACAAAATAAAAATGGAGAAAATACGGCAGGTAACTGAATGCACTGCAACAGAAAAGGAGAAGCAAGATCTTATTTTTGCATGGAAAGTATGCAAATACGTGAAATCTAATGCTATAGTGATAGCAAAGAACGGATGTGCTATTGGTATTGGTACAGGGCAAACAAGCAGAATAGATAGTATAAGCATTGCCATAAAAAAAGCAGGTGAAAAATGTAAAGGTGCAGTGCTTGCCTCGGATGCATTTTTTCCATTTTCAGATAGCATCACAGAAAGTGCAAAACACGGAATTACAGCTATCATTCAACCTGGTGGCTCATTAAAAGATCAAGAGGTGATAGCAGCTGCAGATAAAAGTAACATCTCTATGTTCTTTACTGGCGTTCGTAGTTTTTTGCATTAAAATACTCTCTAAGATTACATTCTCAGGTAATGTAATTGACTTATTTATGAAAATATGTGACAATTAAACCATTTCTACTTTAAATATGTGGCAAGAAAAATGCAAGGAAATTTGGAATTACAAGAGGCACAAAAAGATTTAACAAGAACAGATCAGGAATTATATGAGTTAATGAAAGCAATAGAATAATCACCTCAAAGTGTTTCTGATATATTAAAAAACAATGGTGAAAAAGGTGTACAAGTACTTCTTACTGTAATATAGGATTGGTACAGTTTGGAATATTTTAAGTGCAGCAAAAAACGCAAAAATTCTGGAAGATGTTCTTGCTGTAAAGATGACTATAGAAAAAGATGGCAAAAAAGAGACTTATATGCAACTTAAATATGCTAAACATGTAAGAAATGAACAAGCTGTTAAAATGATTAATGTATAAGGTATATCATTCTCTTTCTATAGTCATCTTTTGCAGATCCAGCTTCCATTTTTTTTGCAAAATTTCTAAGAATGAAAACAACAAAACCAAACAAAAACAACGGGAAATGAAAACCGGTCTTGGCCTTGTAGGAATTTCAACTATGGCAGTTGGTATTACTGCTTGAGTGTTGGTGAATCCTATTTTCTATATAATTACTGCATCTCGAGCATTAGCACTCCTTGGTGCATTATTATATCATGGATTTGAGAAAATTCCTGATGCTGAAGTGAATAAAATTGGAGAAGCAAAAGGTGTGACACCTTTTGTACTGCCTGACTCTTTAAGTCTTTGTAACTCCACCAGCTAAGTAATAATACCGGGTCTAGAATTTGAACTTGGTCACGAATATTATAAAATCTACTACAAAGCATAGTGACAAGATGAAAAGAGAATGGTAAGAAAAATAAAATATAATTACATATCAATTTCTTGTTAGAAAGGTACAAGTTTAGAAAAAAACAGTGATATTACTAGCGGAACATAAAATAGCCCTACTGTAACGCTAATGAGCAGCAATAAGGTAGCCTTATCTGGTTGATAATTCAAAATATTAGCAAGTATTATACTAGATCCAGAAACTGGAATGATAGCAAGCAGCATCAGTGCCTTGTATATGCTTTCATCATATATACCTATAACATTTTTATCCAAAAGAACAATGCAAAGTACAAACGCTGGCCAGAATACATATTTTGCTGTTATAGTAGTGAAAGCCAGTTTCCAATCTATTTTAAAATTTGTAATGTTTGCAACAGATACTCCAAGCAGCATCATTCCTAATATAACAAATGTACTCCTAATATTAATCATCAGATCTGATAAAAAATCAGGTATACGTACATCAAATATACTTAAAATAAAGCCCAGTATCATTGCATAGGAAGAAGGAAGCTTTAATAACTTTAATATGCATTCTTTCGTGGTATACATTCCATTTGCAGCTATATAAAACCCCAAACTGTTTTCAAATAGAGTCATTCCTATGTAACAAACAACATATACAGATACGGTATTTTCATCAAACAAAGCCATAGCTATAGGTAAACCAAAATAGCCCATACTTGTGCTTCCTGAGCTAAATGCCAATATGTTTCTTGTGTTATCCTTAAATAAAAAAGAGGAAATATAATACACTGATAAAGACATGGTGCTGCCTATAAACCATATCAAAATTGGTAAAGAAATTACCTTGAGATTAACTTCTGTATGAGATACCCCATATAAAATCACTATTGGGTTAGCTATATAAAAGAGTACTTGAGATATAGTATTCCTATCTATTTTAAGACGTTTTCCCGCTACATAACCAATAAATATTGTAATATAGATAGGTAGTATTTTGAGAAAAAGAGTAAAAAACATACTAGCCTAGACTATAATCCTTCTGATATTTTTGATCGGTAAAGTGACATTAAATCTTAAGATATTATAAAAGTAAATAAAATTTATTTTCCAATTTACTTGTCCCATAATTGAATTAAGAAAGGTCTATTTAGTGTTAAAATTTTTTTACAAAAAATATAAGAATGATATTTTTGTAATAAAATTGTGTTAAATTTTTATAAATTCTATAGTATACAGCTAAAGTAAAAAAAACTACCTAAAAAATATAGCCTAAAATCCATATTTTTTGTTTGGAACTTGGTATTAGTAACACCAAACTAACTACAAAAATATGTAGGTTTTTCAGAATATACCTCTTTCAAAATTGGAAAAGAGAAAAAATTAGTGTCAACTACAACCAGCTAAAGCTAGTAGTTAAAAAAAACGTATGTAAAGATGTTAAAATCATTAGAATAGCTATGAGGACTTCCTTGTTCTTCGATATACTTCTGTAAATCTGTAGAATTCACATTGCCAACTGT
>JARBCG010000069.1 GCA_028803175.1 Wolbachia sp. | reverse complement strand
TCTATATCTGTACTTAATCTGTACTTAGTATAGAACACTAAATGGTACTTTAAATTAAATGTACTGTGAGAGCTATGTTTGTAATCCATACTAAACCACACTAAAGTAGTCCAACACTAAAGTATATTATACTAAAGTGTTAGCCTTAAGGCGAGGGTGTTAACCCACCCACATCACTACATAAAACAGAAATAGTCAAATAGAAAATTTGTAAATAAACTAAGAAAACCGCTAGTAACACCAGATTCACCTTCCTTGCAAGACATTTTAGCTATAATGCCTTACTCTTTGAAGACACAGGTTGGGTTACTAACTTAAATCTATATTCACATGTCCCATTTTACGTTTGTCTCTCACCTCTTTCTTCCCATATATAGTTAAACTAGCTTTCTTGTCACTCAAATACTTATAATAATCATATATATCACTACCTATTATATTTTTTGTCATACAAGGAAAGTGCAACTCTACTTCTTGCATAGGTAATCCATATATTACCCTAATTAGCTGCTCAAATTGACTAATATTACATGCATCTAAACTCCAGTGACAAGAATTGTGAGGTCTTGGAGCTAGCTCATTGACTAGCAGCTCACTGTTTTTAGTAATGAAAAATTCAATAGCCAAAATTCCTACTAAATCAAGTTTACACGCTATTTTCTCTGCAATTTGCTGCGCTTCTTGAGTTAATTCACTATCTATTTCGGCCGGCACTGTTGAAGTATACAGTATCCCATTAATATGACAGTTCTCTGCTATAGGAAAGAAAACCATTTTACCATCTTTATCTCTTGCAATAACTATCGAAACCTCCTTCAATAAATCGACACTGGCTTCTAGAATATATTGTTTATTCCAATTCAAGGAAGTAAGTCGCTTTACTTCAGTATCGTTATTAATTACATATTGCCCTTTTCCATCATAACCCATTTCTGTTGTTTTAAGTCTTGCTGGGTAACCAAAAGCTTTACTACCTTCTATTAGTTCATCATAGTTTTGTATACTTTTGTAATGAGTGGTTTTTATACCTAAATTTCTAAAAAATTTTTTTTCTCTCAGTCTATTTTGTGAAAAGTATAACGCATTTTTACCTGGGTAAAATCTTGTGTACTGCGATATAATTTCAATTGCACTGCATGGGATATTTTCAGATTCAATGGTGACTAGGTCTACGTTTCTTGCGAAGGATTCAAGAGCACTTTTATCAGAAAGATCTGCTACTGTTAAATTGTCAGCAACACAGCAAGCCGGATCATCTTTAGCGCTTGCAAAAATGTGT
The DNA here is from genome assembly GCA_028803175.1 of Wolbachia sp. Lineage (GTDB taxonomy): Bacteria > Pseudomonadota > Alphaproteobacteria > Rickettsiales > Anaplasmataceae > Wolbachia. The sequence continues at coordinate 7,425 of JARBCG010000069.1, read as the reverse complement.
GTTGTATACCCAAGCTTTGCTCCAGCGATGGCAGTCATTTTACCTAATTGTCCACTACCTATTATTCCTATTAATTTTTTATCAAATATGTCTAATTCTCTCATATTGTCAATTTATGTTTCTTAACCAGAATATAATAATATACTTGAAAGATCTACGAAAAAGGTATACAATAAGGGTGTTACTTCCTTATCACAAATATACCATAATGGAGATAAAGTATACACATACTACTAACCTTGTTAAAGTTACAGTTTTACCAATGTACATTGAAGAGCAATCTATTCCTTATGAAAATTGCTACGTATGGATGTATAATGTGAGAATAAAAAATCAAAGCCAATCAACCATTCAGTTATTAAGTCGTTACTGGCACATAATGGATGATAAAGGAAAAGTAAACGAAATTGAAGGAGTTGGTGTTGTTGGAGAACAACCTGTAATAAAGTCTGGAGAAATATTCAAATATACAAGTGGAGCATATTTAAATGCACCATCAGGAGTAATGAAGGGCAAATATGAGTTTTTAAATGAAGAAAGCACAAAGACTTTTGAGGTTATCATACCATCCTTTTCTTTAGATAGCCCGCATATTAAATTTAGACCACATTGAAGATCATTCAATTATAAGGTGGGAAATGCCAATTTTTAGGCGATAACGTGAATATTTCAACGCCATCTTTTGTTACGCCAATTGTATGCTCAAATTGAGCAGAGAGTGAAAGATCACGCGTTGTTACTGTCCAACCATCCAGTTTACTTAGCAAAGTTTCGTGTTTTCCAGCATTAATCATTGGTTCTATAGTAAAGAACATGCCTTCCTGTAAAACTAGATCTTCATCTTGATCATAAAAATGCACTACATTCGGTTGTGCATGAAAGACCTTTCCTATGCCGTGCCCACAATAATTACGCACAATAGAGTACCCAAAATCACCAATATATTTTTCTATAGCAAGCCCAATTTCATTTAATTTACTACCAGGTTTAACTTGCTTTATTGCTTCCATTAATGCATTGTAGGTGGCATCACATAAGCGTTTTGCTTTTATCGATGTCTTGCCAACCCAAAACATACGGCTTGTATCACCATACCAACCATTTAAGATGACTGTAACGTCAATATTTAAAATATCTCCATCTTTCAGTGGTATATCGTCAGGAATACCATGACATACAACAGCATTTTTTGAAGTGCAAATCGATTTTGGGTATCCCTTATAGTTTAGCGGAGCTGGAATTGCATCTGCGTTGATTATAAAATTATAACATAAGTCATTCAATTCATTAGTCGTTACTCCCATATTCACGTGCGGTACAATAAAATCAAGAGTTTCAGCAGCAAGTTTACCAGCTTTGCGCATGAATTCAAAATCTTCTTGTGAGTGTATAGTGATGTTCATACTTTCAAATTTCTTGAATTTTATTTTAAACTGTGACCTTCGATTTAACCCAATTGTACAACTTGCTTATTTTACCATCTTGACCAAGCATTCCAGCATTGTTTTTATAAAATGTATCAATTACCAGCTTTATAGAGCCAATAGCAGCAGAAAATACAGGGTTTTTATCATATTCACCATCAAGACCATTTACTTGTTCAGGATATCCAATCCGAACTTGTTTATTAAATATATAGCCTGCAATTTCTTTCATACTTGCTAGCTGACTGGTTCCACCTGTGATTACTACTCTATTAATTGGATCTTTCTGCTTCTGAAATTGCCCTCTTACCATTTCAAGTATTTCCTCAACCCTTGGTCTTATGATATTAATAAGTTCAGACTTGAGCACTTTATTAGGTTCATCATTTTCATCATTTTGCACTGTAATATATTCATTTTCATCTATTGAAGTAACAATAGTGCTACCATATAATACTTTTATACGTTCTGCATTTTCTATACTTGTACATAATCTATAAGCTATATCCCTGGTAATGTGAATTCCACTAATCGGAATGCTATTTGCATATACAAGCTTTCCTCTTTTGAAAATTCCAATCGAAGTACAGCCACCTCCTACATCAACAATAGCAGTTCCAAGCTCTTTTTCATCTTCACTTAGGCATGCAAGTCCTACGGAATACGAAGAAGCAATACAACCAGCCATACTCAGCCCACTAGTATTATCATTTGTTATACACTTTTCAATATTGGTCAATGCAGGACGCGAAGCAGTTACCACATTAACATCAGCAGATAATCTTCTCCCATATAACCCGCTAACCTCTTTTATATCAGTCATATCATCCAAGTGATATTTTAATGGTATATTATGAATAATAACATTTTCTTCGATATATTTTTCAAATGTTTGAAAAACTACACGCTTTATATCTTGGTCAGAAATTTCATGATTAGCAGCAGTAATCTCATTATAAACATTAAAAGACGAGACGTTACACCCAGCAATATTAACGTATATTTGATCTATAGTTTCCTCTGACATTTGCTCGGCTAAACCTATAGTTGATAAAATAGAATAACTTGCGCATTTTACATTGGTTATTGACCCACCATTTACACCTTCTGCAATCTTATAACCCGTTCCTATTATTTTATAACTGAAATTGCTACTTACTTTAATAATGAGACAAATAATTTTTGTTGTACCTATATCTAAAACAGCGAAAACATTTCTTTTCGGCTTTACTACTACTGCAGAGTACATTGGTTGACCTTATTACGTAACTTCACTAAAATTAATTATAGTTTTTTTTATAATTTATATTTCTATTATTAAAATACAGCAACATTTAAATATACCCTAAATCCTAGACAAAGAAAAAAATAAAGTATAGAATTACAACTTTATTAAGATTATAACTTATGCCTAAATTACCAATTGTAATTGCTCCTGACGAGAGGTTAACCACATGTGCCAGTGAAGTAACAGAAATAAACGATAAAATTAAAGAATTAGTAAACGGTATGTTCGAAACCATGTACTATGCAGATGGTCTTGGTCTTGCTGCAGTGCAGGTTGGAGTATTAAAGAGAGTTTTTGTTACAGATGTTAAACCAAATGCAAGATACGGAAATGTTGAAGATGAGGTAGATGCTTTATCAGAGTATCAATCAACAGGTGGTCCTTTTTATATGATTAATCCGGAGGTTATAGAATTATCCGATGAGCAAGTAGTTCTTACAGAAGGATGTCTTTCAATTCCAGAACAAAGTTATGAAATTAAACGTCCAAAATATTTAACTGTGAAATATATAGATCTAAATAATGAAGAAAAAGTAATGAAAGCTAGTGGCTGGCTTGCAAGGTGCATTCAACATGAAATGGATCACTTAAATGGCATATTATATATTAGACATTTATCTAAACTAAGGTATGATGTGGCTATGAAAAAAGCACAGAAGATTAAAAAGCAATATGAGTAAAGAAGATCTAGAATTATTAAAGTTTTATCATGAAGTTGGTGTTGATTGCACATTAAAAGAAAGTGAAGAGGAAAAGGTAGAAGATAGTGAAGATAATAGGTTTACACAGCCTCCTATTATACAAACGGCTGATACTGGAATACAAGAAGCAAACATAGATTCCAGAGTTCATTATTCGAATGATACCAAAGTTAGCTCTGGTTTTACATTTAAACAACCCTTATGCAATGAATCTAGTGATTTAAAAGAATCTAAGAATTTTTTTCCAAGCGATTGGATAATTGAAGCACGCAAGCTCGCAAGCAAATGTGATAGTGTTGATGAGTTAATGGATGTAGTTAAGTCATTTGGAGGTTGTGAAATAAAAAAAACTGCTACTAACACTGTATTTTCTGATGGTAACCAAAATGCAAAAATTATGCTTATTGGTGAAGCCCCGGGAGCAAATGAAGATCTACAAGGAATACCCTTTTGTGGTGCAAGTGGAATATTGCTTGACAAGATGTTGAACTCAATCGGCCTTGACCGCACAAAGGTTTATATAAGCAACGCTGTATTTTGGCGTCCACCTGGTAACAGAAAACCAACAGACCTAGAACTTGATATGTGCAGGCCGTTTGTAGAAAGACATATCGCATTAGTTGCACCACAAATTTTAATTTTAGTGGGTGGTATAGCGTGTTATAGCCTACTTGATAACACGAAGACTATATCAAATTTGCGTGGAAGGTTTCACACTTATACTAATCAATATTTGTCCAACTCAATTACTACAGCTGCTATATTTCACCCGGCTTACTTGTTACGCCAACCTTTACAAAAACGTTTAGCTTGGGAAGATTTAAGGAAAATCAGAGAATATCTTAATAATAATGGCTCTAGCGCCTAGCATCATTATATTAACAATGTTATTGATTTTATTTTTCAAGAATCAGAGAATCCTCATTTAGGTTGGCTATAACTTAAAAGAGAAGTTTAATCTCTTATTGCTTATGAAAATGAGAAAATATGATTAATGGTTTTGAAAGTGTAGTCTACTATTCCTTATTATCTTTGTCACTACTACTCACCACAGTAATGGCATATGCACATAACTCTGAAAAGGAGACCCCATTTTCCTGAGATAATTTGTATAATCTTTGCAGACTTTCTTTTACTTTATCTGGAATATTTCCTCCGCGTTCTTTTGCAAGCCAAGAATCTTGATGGTGGATTGGATGAGTATCACTTTTTGGGTTTCCTATATATATCGCAAAAGGTGAACTTTGCCCTTTAAAATCACACTGTACAGTAAACTTCTTTATACCAGACATCTAACTAAACATCTCTCTTTTTTGTTGATTCTATAGCAGGAGTAGTAGGTGAGCTTTTTACGAAATCTTGTTTATTAGCAATACTTTCTTTACCTTGTAAAGTACGTTGTACAGCAGCCTTAGTTAACCGCGACTCTTCTGCTACCTTCATTCCATGTTTCGCCATAATATTAGCGAGCGCTAGTACTCTTTTGATTAGATCTAAGTCACCGTTCAGCATTTGAACTAGCACTTGAAACACTTCAGCTAAAGTTAATCCGTCAGCACTTATAACTTTGTCTCCTATACGACTTACAATTTCCTCAGGACCAAAATTCCCATGTTCTTCTTGTAGTATATGAGATAGATAGTTAGTATCTTCTGGTTTACAATCACCCATAGCCAAAGCACTGTTACTCATAGACTTAAATTTTATACCATATGCATAGATACTCTACTATTATTTAATATTATGACATGCTATAGTTAAACATTTACTAATAATATGCTTACTTATATACATGAATTAATCGATAAAAATCAAGGATCAATATCCATCAGTGACTTCATGCAGGCTAAATTGTATCACGAAAAACATGGATATTATATAAATAAAACACCACTTGGTAAAGATGGTGATTTCGTTACTGCTCCTGAAATCAGTCAATTATTTGGTGAAATAATTGCAGTGTGGGTAATGTATACATGGGAAAAGCTAGGGAAACCACAAAAATTTTCTTTGATTGAACTGGGACCTGGTAATGGAACACTAATTCACGACATAGCAAGAGTTACTAAGAAGCACAGTAGCTTCTTCAGCTCTATGTCGATTCACTTGATTGAAATAAGCCCTGTATTAAGGGATATACAAAAGCAAACTCTGGAGGGCTTAGACATTAAGTGGCATGAAGACATTGATAATTTACCAAATTTACAACCAACTATATTTTTAGCAAATGAATTTTTTGACGCTCTTCCGATTAATCAGTTTATCTATTGCAACAAACAGTGGCGTGAGAATAGGGTAGTAAGAAAGGATGATGGAAGCCTTTCGTTGTCATTCCAGCACTTGACGCTGGAATCCAGAGATAAAAGAAATATGGGTACAAGTAGTCAAGCTACTCAGATGACACAGAATCGAACGTCTGATTCTTTACTAAAGCAATGGTTATACCAAAACTCTGATAAAAAACTTTTTAATGATGCAATAGTGGAAATATGCCCAGCCGGAATTGCAATGCTCAGAAAAATTGAGGACAAAATACATCAAAATAAAGGAGCTGCTTTAATTATAGATTATGGTTACATATATTCTTCATACAAAAACACTTTACAATCAATTAAACAGCATGATTATGCTAGTTTTCTTGAGAACGTTGGTAATAGTGATATTACTGCACTTGTAAATTTTCAAGCGCTAAAAGATTCGTTACAGTATACAAATTGTGAGATTCTTACCCAGAGAGAATTTTTATATTCTTTTGGTATAAAAGAAAGAACGCAGATTCTAATGAAAAATGCAAATGATGTGCAGAAAAGTAAGATTTTTAATGAGTTTTTAAGATTAACTGAAAATATGGGCACTCTATTTAAGGTGATGTTAATTTCTTAAACTAAAATGCCAATATATTAAAATATTAACTACGCTACTTGTAGTGCTTCTGGTGCTTCTAATCTGCTAGGTTCACTTATTTTGCTACTTGGAATTCCCTTTAAACTATGGTACATTACATAAATAGCAATTGGCAACACTATAGCTGCTGGAATAGAATGAAAAGCCGCTTCCGCTACACCACCACCTAATGTTGCTATTGCCTGTCTTTGCTGAATTTCTTTCGTTATATCTTTGCTCTCTGCTTAAGCTAACTTTTGAGCTTTCTCGTTGTTTATTAATAACCTTCTCATCCATCCACTTTGTAATATTTGAGCAAGATCACCTCTCTGCTTAGAAGTTTCTATAATACCATGAGCTTTTTCTCCATTTATAAAAAACACAGCCCAAAATAAGTTATTTGCTATTTTCTTTTGAGCTTCAGGAGATAATTCTTCGGAACTCTTTTCATCTGCTGTATCAACTGTACTCCGAACCAAATCTAAAGAAATTTTTCTATTTGTATTACCTATAGTACTTGCTTTTTTTTCCACTGGAGTTTTTACCGCCTCCTCATTACCTGTACCAACAGTAGGATTTGACGCTTCTCCATGTGTATTATTCGCATCAATTTCTGCTTCTTTTTTTTAGTATAGCCTCTGCTACTTCGTTACTGTCCTTACTTTCAGCTAACTCTAAAGGAGTTTCTCCAGAGGTATTCGGTATATTAACTTTTACTCTTTTATTTCGTAGCAGAATTTCTGCCATACCTTTTTTATTATATCTAGCGGCATCTTGTGCATTAATGTCTATTTCTCCACGTTCCGATAAAATTCTTACTACACCTTCACTATTAAAGGTGTATTAATTTTTATTTTTTCATTTTGTAATAGAATTTTTACTACATTTACATGACCTAACCTAGCAGCCTTATGCAAAGGTGTATCTCCACTTGCATCTTTTTCGTTAACGCTTGCTCCTTAAGCAAGTAGGGCCTTTACTTTTTCTACATCACCAAAGAAAACAGCTGAATGTAAAGTATCTTCTTTATTGTAAAAATGAATGGAGTGTAGTATTGGAATAAAAAAGTATGAACCAGAGTTAAAAGTAAAAGTAGCATTGGAAGCAATAAAAAACCAAAAAAGCACAG
>JARBCG010000068.1 GCA_028803175.1 Wolbachia sp. | reverse complement strand
GGTACTTTAAATTAAACGTACTGTGAGAGCTATGTTTGTAATCCATACTAAAGTAGTCCAACACTAAAGTATATTATACTAAAGTGTCCGCCTTAATGCGAGTGTGTTAACCTACTCACCTTACTACATAAATATGAATAGCCTAAGCATTGCATAAATAGATATACTTATATGCTAATATTAACATATACGTATTGATATATTAATATTACGATTAGCGTTATACATAAGAAAAAATTTTTAGTTTAATTGAAGTTAACTCATGATATAGTATCTGCAGATTTTTTTAATAAATTTTATGTCTAGAATATCGTTTTTATTAATGTTAATACTAGTAATAGCAAGCCTCCTGATAATAAATAATTGGCTTTTAAATCATAGCTACACGCTGGATGATAATTATATAGGTAAAAGATTGGACAGTTACATAAGCAGAAATGTTGACAAAATTGCTGAAACTCTAAGAGAGCAATCGATCAAAAAACAGTATGCAGTCCAAGAGAATGCGACTAAAAATAAAATTTCACAATATAAAGATAAAATATTTGATTTAAATTATCCTAATTCTGGCAATAAAGATAGCAGTATCATTGCTGTAGGGTTTTTTGATTACTCTTGCGGATATTGTAAAGTTATCAAAGATGATGTCAAACAACTAATCGATGATGGTAAAGTTAAGTACATATTTAGAGATGCTCCAATACTTGGTAATAATTCTTTAAAAGCAGCAAAAAGTGCTTTAGCTATTCATTTCATTGATAAGGAAAAATATCTTGATTTCCATTATGCTGCTTTAACCCACAAAGGAGAATTTTTAGATAGTGATATATTAGACATAATACAAAATATAGGAATTAATGAGAATGATTTTAATAACTCAATGAAAAATAATGCGGATGAAATTGAGCAAATGATAAATGGTAGCAAGCATTTAGTAAAAGATTTAGGTGTGGGTGGTACACCTTTCCTAATAATCGGGGATAGCTTATTTGTAGGAGCAACAGAATTGGATATATTGCGCAATAAAGTAGATGAATTAAGTAATAAGCTAAACCAATTGTTATAATTATTGTTTATTATACAAGAAGTATAGTGTACTGAGCTTCAATGGATTTGTAATTAATTTACCATAAAACTTCTATTTTATGGAACTCGATTATGCTTGACTACACAAACGAATCTAAATATAGTAACTATAAGCGCAGTGACTATATTTCCGATCAGGAGAATTCACATTGCCAAATGTAACAGCAAAGTATCCTCTTGCCAAAGATGCTGACCCAAATATCTCTCTTTTTCTTAAGTGTTCAAACTCCTGGAATAACCTGTGACTACTCTTTCCACTAATATACTGTACCAACTTAGATAGCGCCATGCTGAGAGACATAGATATCAGCATATTGTCAGGAGTAATATTACCTCTTACGATATCCACGTAGCCTGCAGTATGCACTTCCCCGATAATTTCTCTGCTATGCACTGCTGTTTGACCTGTAAGTATTCTATACTAAAGTAGTCCAACATTAAAGTATATTATACTAAAGTGTTCGCCTTAAGACAAGTGTGTTAACCCACACACCTCACTATATAAAACTCTAGCCTATATGGACAGAACCTTAGTGCTTTTAAAGAAATCTATAATATTCTGCTGTATTTTTTATATCATAAAAGTCTTGATCAGACGGTATTTTCACATCTACACCATAAACAGTCATATTATCTTGTATTACATTATCGTAATCGAGGTACTTATACGTTGCTTGATATCGTATATTTCATAAGTTTTCTGCACTCCATTACACTCAAGAAATAAGTCTCCATTCCTAATGAGATTGAATTCCTTATTATAGCCTCGAGCTTTAAATATCGTAAGACCATATACATTACTTTCGATTGCGTGGCAGTCTTTTACATAAGAATTGTCACCTCAAAACGTAAATCTTAATTTGTTATTACCCATAATGTTGCCTTTGAAAGTAATTACTATATCATTAACTTATTAGTAAAATATGTATATTATAGTATAATTAATTTACAATAAATTTAGTAAACCTCAGTAGGGCTACCAGTTGGACCCATGAGAATTATTTGCTCACCTTCTTTTAAATGTTTGCATAAGTTGCTGGATCCACCAATTTCAAGCACAACAGTGAAGATTATACCTTTTTCTTTATCAACTTCAGTGCCAGTTACTGCTATACCTTCCATCGCAAGTTTTGTGTTATTAGCTTTTCTGCTATTAGTCTCTAAATTTTGCAGTCTAAAAAATTGTCCAGGCTTAAAATTCTTTGCGGCAAGCGGTGCTTTAATTACTATCTCTACTACCTTATTGGTTAGATATTGAACTTTTAAAACCTTTGCAGTGAATTGTTCTTTGATTTTGTTGAAAAACTCCACGTTAGCTTGGATACCAATGTATGACTCTGGAATACATGCTTTTTCCTGGATTTCAATATCAACTATCTGATTAACTTCGCTTAAAAGTCTAGAAATAATAGGGTAACCATTTTTGGCACTTGCCATAGCTTTTACAACACTTCCACTATATGAGGGATGTAGATCACCAAAAAAGCTGATTGCCTTATTGCCTTGCTTATAAACTAATACCCTATCTTGATTATCCATTTTAGGAGAAAATATTTGGTCTATCTCACTTCCTGATGAGTCCAAATGAACAAAATATCCATTATTTAATTTAAAATGTTTTCTATCTTCGATTGCGATAACCATATTCGGCTCAGTTCCTGCTGCAATAAAAACAGAACGGGCTTTTATACGTTTGGTTTTCCCAGATCTGGTATCCATCAGTTTTATTGATTCAGCATGATTATATTTATCTATAACAATTTTAACTGGCTCTAAATTTTCAATAAAGTAAATTCCTTCTGATAATGCGTTTCGTACTTCTTCACTATTTAATCGATAACTTGGTGAATTTTTTAATTCTTTTCTATATATAACTTTAACTCCTCCCCAATCTTGCATTAATTCTAGTATCTTTGATTCCCTATCATCCTTTTTTGCTAACCTTTGCTCTCCTCGAATTAACTTCGCATGTGATATAAACTCATTTGCAATTTCACTCTCTTCTTCTGTCCAATCTTTTTCAACATAGCTTTTTCCATGTTTCTCAACCAGTATTTCATACCGATGGAGAAATTTTTCAACTTGAATTGGGTAATATGCAAGTGCCTCTGTTGCAGTATCAATTGCAGTTAATCCTGCTCCTATTACAACTATAGGCATACGAACTTGCAGGTTTGCTATAGAATCAAATTTGAGAGCACCAGTGAGTTGCAATGACATTAAAAAGTCTGATGCCATGCGTACCCCGCGCGCTAGCATATTCTTTATTTTTATCATTCTAGGCTTACCAGAGCCAAGAGCTAAGGCAATGTGATCGAAACCTAGGTTAAAGCTATTCTCCACACTAACTGTGCCACCGAAACGAATTCCTCCATAAATTGCAAAATTTTCATGTCTTTCAAGCAATAATCTGATAATTTTTAGGTAATTCTTATCCCATCTTGAGGTAATGCCATATTCTGCCACTCCTCCGAATCCACTCGCTATGCGTTCACTTAATTTTTCATACTTAAAATTTTTGATTGGCTGAAAATCGTCAATCAAAGGCTCTATTTTTAATCCATCAATAGCAACGATATTATGCCCATCGTTTAATAAATGATGAGCTAAATTGAAACCAGCAGGGCCAAGCCCAACAACCAAAACATTTTTTCCAGTATTTTCTTTTGGTAATGGACGCTCAAAATTTAAAGGATTCCAACGGCTAAGCAGAGAGTATATTTCAAAACCATATGGCAAACTTAGAACATCATCTAAGGTCCTAGTTTCAATCATTGGCACATTTACAGGTTCTTGTTTTTGATATATGCATGAGTTTATGCAATCATTGCATATTCTATGTCCCGTAGCTGCACACAAGGGGTTATCTATCATCACAATTGCAAGACTTGCTATGCTATACCCTTCACTTTTTACCATATTCATTTCTGATATTTTTTGTTCTAACGGGCAGCCATGCAATTCAACTTTAAGTGGGGATTTTTTAAAAGTATTTTCATTATCTGATTGACTCCTTGCGCGTTCCTCTGTCATTTGAGTACATTCCTCTATCATATGAGTAGACTGACTACTTGGATCCAACTCTTCCTTTCTTCTGGATTCCATCGTCACGCGCTGGAATGACAATGACATAGACGTTTCTAACAATCCTTTTGAACAACTATCTTTATTTTGTTTATGACAAAATATGCAATAATGAGTGTTATCTAGTGCCTTATTTAAACTAGTCTTTTCACTTGTTAAGTCGAAACCGTATCGTCTTTTTATTTCATTTGAGTATAGCACTTCAACTCTATCAACTCCTTTCTTGGAAAATGGTACAAGATTTTCGTAGTCAATTTTTTTATGTACGCTAAACAGTATTGATGTCATTTCTGCGCGTGACGCTGGAATCCACATATTTTGTTTCTGGGTCCCAGTATCAAGTACTGGGATGAAAGAAGAATTTTCATTTTTTACTCTCCATGCTGCGTACTGTGCTGCAAGTTCTATTTCATCTTTGTGATTTTCTTTGTCTTCAAACCAGCGCATAACCTGCTCAGCAAATTTTTGTTCTGTTACAGGCAGAGCAAGAAAATGATTAAGCTTATCGGTAACATAATCAATATCTATATTCGCCACATTAGTATATTTCTTTAATGCATAGCGCTGAACAAACAGTCTTTTGCATTTATATAGTACAGCGAAGTCCTTATGCTTTTTCTTTAATTCCTCTATTTCTTTTTCAACGTTAAAAAGTTTTGCAATAAATTTATCAAGCAAATACGAGAGATCTATGATTAATTGGCTATTGTGACCATCTGTCATCTCAGTACTTGATACTGGGATCCATGTTGCACCTTTTCTTGACTCCAGTGTCACACGCTGGAATGATACTGAAGAATGAGCTACCTTTTTTCTTGCTGCAATTAATGCACAGGATAAACTTTCATCACATGATTTGATATAGTTCAAAAATATTTGATCTAACTTTATTAATCCATCGCGAGAATATAGATCTAAAAATGAGATATTAAAATTCAGTTGCATTTCAATATTATAATGAGGTCTCTTAAGTCTAATGACATAATACCTGCAAGTAATGCAACTCCGCAAATAGAAAAACAATCTTTAAAAGAATTTGCAAAAATTAATTATTACCTGTAGGATATAGAAAAATTAGTAAAAGGATTTCAATAGGAAAATAGTATGCCATCTGTTACTTTTGTTTTGCCTAATGGGAGTAAGAAAAGTTATGAAGCCGCTGAGGGTGAAACCCTGCTCAATTTGGCTAACAGGAGTGACCAAGATTTACTAGAAGGTGCGTGTGAAGGCTCCCTTGCTTGTTCTACATGCCACGTAATTATTGATCCAGAGTTTTATGATTCTGTAGAAGAACATAATCCTATATCAGATGAAGAGAACGATATGCTAGATTTAGCTTTCGGTTTAACAGAGACTTCAAGACTTGGATGCCAAATTAAAATCACAAAGGATATTGATGGCCTACATGTTAGCATACCAAGAGGCACAAGAAACATATCATTAGGTAAACAAGGAAATGATTAGTCATGCGCAAGATTTTTATTTATGTAATCGTCTCTTTATTTTTCTTTGTCCCTATAGCATATAGTGGTTTCTGGTATTTTTCTGCATGGAAAGCAAAAAATTTCTTAGTGGAAACTATATCTTATGCTAATGACGAAAAATTTGAAATTTCACATGACCTTAGTTGCTTTCCTTTTAATTTTATTTTTCATATTAAAAATCCAAAATTTTCCAATGAGCAGTCAACCGTATCATCTAAAGCCTTATTGGTAAAAAATAGATTATTTGATAAGTCACTGTATGTTTATACTCCAAGCAATGAAGTTGATATTGCAATTCATAGTGAATTTGATAGTGAAAAAAAGAATATAAAGTGTAGTACGAATAGTAATAATCGATTTATTATTAAATTAAAGCATTCACCACTTTCACTCAAATTTGATAAAAACAACACTATAATAGACTATATAAACACGTTTCGTTATGAAGATTACGGATTAAAGTGTGATATTACGTCTGATTCGAAAAATCAAAAAAGCATTCTAACTGAAGTAAATGACAAAAGTAATCACATTCAATTTAATTTGAGTAAAGAACTTAATGAAAATGCAAAACTAGGATTTGATTTTTACGTTTATCGATATAAAAATATTGCAAGCCCTGAAAGCTATTTAAGTATCGATACTAAATTTGGCTATGAATTTGTAAATGATATCTCGGCTTCTAGCATCAACTTTGATACAGAAAAATTTTTAATTCAAAGTGACGATTTTTCTATTGCTGCAGAAGGTAGAATACAGAATTACAATCCGGCTACATCTGCATTTAAAGATAAAATTAATGTAGAAATATTAAATTATAAGAAGCTAACATTATTTATGATTGGCGAAGACTTTTCACAAAATCACCCAAAAGTTTCAAACGCGTTTCAAAAATTAATATATTCTTTATCAGAAAAAACAACTGATGATGATATTCAATTCACAATAAAATATGACAATGACATAGGGTCAAGCTTTATTGGAAAATTATCCTCTGCTGATTTTATTGATCAGATAAGTAAAATCAACCAACTAACTAAGGATGAAAAAAGTAGTTAACTTACTTGTTGTATTGATAGTCTACCTGAATATAAGTGCTTTTACTCTGGATGATAAGCTTCCTGATAAAAGTATGGAGAAACGAGCAACCGATTTATTTCAGATAATAAAGTGTCCAATATGCTCCGGTGAATCGTTGTTTGAATCCGGATCACAACTCGCATATGATATGCGCAAAATAATTCGTAAAAAAATTAGTGATGAGCGCACTGATGAAGAAATAATTTCAGAGTTAAAAAGCTCTTATGGTAATTCAATTATAGTTATCCAACCTATAAAATTTAGTACCTATATTTTGTGGTACACTCCGTTAGTGATATTACTTATTGGATGCGTATTAATATATAAATATATTAATATATCTAAGTAACTATAGAGTATTGTACTAGAGCCTTATTATTCTGGGCTGACTGAAATATATTGACTTTATGCGTAATATTAGTTTTAACCCAGTAAAATAAGTCATCTAAAAATATGCGTTTTTTCTGTTCTAACTTCGTTCTTTTTTTGCCCTTATGTTGTTTTATGCTTTTTTCATTGCCTGCAGAGTCACAAATAAGTGATAAAGAAGCTGTTCCAGTGACAGAATTTACTCCTATACCAAAAAGAAAAAAAGAAGTAATAAAGCAATACAACACTACTCCCATAAAAAAAATAGATAATATTCCACAGCTGAGGCAAATTATTGAAGTACAGGAAAAAAATATTATT
>JARBCG010000015.1 GCA_028803175.1 Wolbachia sp. | reverse complement strand
TTAATTTAAAGTACCATTTAGTGTTCTGTACTAAGTACAGATTAAGTACAGACATAGAATACTTACAGGTCAAACAACAGTGCGTAGAAGAGAAATTATCAGGGAAGTATGTACTGCAAACTATGTAGATATCGTAATAGGTAATATTACTACTTGCAATATGCTAATCTCTATGTCTACCAGCATGGAGCTATCTAAGTTGGTACAGTATATTAAGGGAAAGAGTAGTAACAAGTTATTCCAGGAATTTAAACACTTAAGAAAAAGAAAGAGATATTCGGGGCAGCATCTTTGGCAAAAGGATACTTTGCTGTTACAGTTGACAATGTGAATTCCACAGATGCACAGAAGTTTATCAAAGAACAAGGAAGTCCTCATAACTATTCTAATGATTCTAACATCGAGTTTTTAAACTCATAATCTGCTTTACATGCGTTTTTTTTAACCACCAGCTTTGGCTGGTTGTAATTGATATACCCATATCTTAAAATAAGTGTTTATTTTTACTTCTATAGCTTTTATTATAACAAGAATTATCTTACATCGCCTATTATATTTAAAATGCAGTAAAAAATATCTGTTGCTTTTTGTTAATATCGCTGAAACATTATCTAATAAGTAAGTAAAACTGTATTAAATATGGCAAAGGAAATAAAAAAAGATGTTGCAGTAATTATGGGTAGTGAATCAGACTATAGCACTATGGTTCATGCTGTTGATATATTGAAAGAATTAAAAATCTCGCATGATATGCTTATAGTATCTGCACACAGAACACCAGAGAGGCTTTTTGGTTTTGCTAAATCTGCCAAAGAAAAAGGTTTTAAGGTTATAATAGCTGGTGCAGGAGGTGCAGCGCATTTGCCTGGTATGGTTGCATCTCTGACTTATTTACCTGTTATAGGTGTTCCTGTGCATAGTAAACAGTTAAATGGTATGGATAGCTTACTTTCCATAGTTCAAATGCCAAAGGGTGTCCCAGTTGCAACTATGTCAATAGGAGAAAGCGGAGCATATAATGCCGCTATTACTGCTGCATCTATCTTATCAATTTATGATAATGAAATTTCCTACAGATTAAAAAAATGGAGAGTAAGACAAACTGAAAAGGTAAAGGAAAAGCCAGCTCAACTTTTTTCCGAATGAAATCTGATCTCTTTCAACACAAAAATTCTCCATTAGCGAAGTAGTAAATTCTAAAGAAGTTAATTTCATTATTATGTAAAGATAATATGGGTAATTATGCTTAATACAAAAAAATTCGAAAAACTTATTTTAGGTTCTTTTCTTGATAAATTTCCTGGAGATACGCAACGTGAGAAAGTCAGAAGTTTAATTATTGACCAAATGATAAGACAAATTATAACTAAAAATAAAAGGGAGAAATTTTTTATATACGAAGATATAGAATCCATAGAACTACTTAATGGCAAAATTTTGTAATTGTAATGAATCTCTATTCTATAATACGCCAACTATGGATTAACCAACAAAGCAGACAGAGAAGATTCTGGGCTTTTTACCCTTTAAACAATATGAAACAATGGTAGATATAATGTGTACTAAAAAATTAATTGGTGATCTATGACGAGAATGTTA
>JARBCG010000067.1 GCA_028803175.1 Wolbachia sp. | reverse complement strand
CGTTATTTTAATAATATATTTATTGAACGCTTATGGAGAACTTTAAAGCAGGAAGCTATATATTATTATAGACCAAGCAACATAAGACCCTGCATTATAAAGTTCCTGCTGATCTGTATTATAATAGATAATAAATACTTTATAAAAAATCGGATTACTTTGAAAAAAATGGTCTAGATAAATGGGTGCGCTTTCTGAGTAAAACCTTCTCATTAAACGGCGTTAACGCACTTTTTACTCCCTTTTTATATAATTTAGTAATATATATTATATTCTATAATAGATTTACTAAAATACTAGTAAATAATTAAAGCTTATTTCAAATATTTACTAATATTTTAGCGGAATCTTTATTTTCCAGTTTAATATTTTAAAGTCTATTTCTTCAAAAGAAAAGGAACTTAAGTCAAAATAGACCTGTTTAGTAGAAGCATTTTGCTAAGTTTTAGTATAGCAGCAAAGCAGAAATATGGGTAAGTATCATATAGTTTTGATCACCGTACTGTCTAGGTAACTGAAGATAATAAGCCAGGTTGCTGAAAAAACAAGTACACATGTAGCTTTAGTTTCTAGCCGCGCTTCCAGTGCAATATACCAGAGAGTAATATCTAACTAAGGTTGCTAAATGTTAGAATGGATAGCTAAAATATCAACGAATCACCTGTAATCTCATCCGGTTTTTTCACACCAAGTAACTGTAAAATAGTAGGAGCAATATCAGATAATTCTCCATCTTTTAATTTTAGATCATTACAATAATCAGAGCATACAATAAATGGAACTTTATTTAGAGTGTGTGCTGTGTGTGGAGTATTATTTTCTTCATCAAACATATATTCCACATTGCCATGATCTGCAGTAACAATCAGTGTAGTACCACTTGCTTTTTTAACAGCATTCAATACTTTTGAAAGACAGTGATCAACAGCCAGAACCGCTTTCTCAGCTGCTTTCATATTACCTGTATGCCCAACCATATCAGGATTAGCATAATTTACAACTATCAGTGCAAATTCTTGAGAATATATTTTTTCCACAAGCTTTTCTGTAAGCTTAAATGCCGACATCTCCGGCTGTAGGTCGTAAGTTTTAACTTTTGGTGATGGAATAAGTATCCTCTCTTCACCAGAAAAAGGCTCTTCTTTGCCGCAGTTAAAAAAATAAGTAACATGGGCATATTTTTCAGTCTCAGCAATACGTAATTGCTTCAATTTATGATCTGCTATGACATGACCTAAAGTATTCGTAAAAGATATAGGAGAAAAAAGATAAGGAATTTTAAGATCTTGACTATATTGCATAATACCTAAAATTGAAGAGAATTCTGCCATTTCAGTGTAATGTGTTCTGCCAAGCAATATACTTGTTAATTGTATCATTCGATCAGCGCGAAAATTAGCCAACAATACTCCATCAACTGGCTTCATACCTTGATAATTACCGATAACCGCAGGTCTAATGAATTCATCAGTTATATCATTCCGGTAATTCTCATCAATTAATGATATCGCATCATCATGATGAGGTGCTTTTGCAAATGCGATAGCCTTATAAGCCTCAATTGTCCTTTCCCATCTGTTATCGCGATCCATAGCGTAATAACGCCCAGAAATAGTAACAATTTTTACATCACTATTTTTTGTATCATTTTCAAACTCTTGAATGCATTCTTTTGCTGAATTAGGAAGCGTATCTCGTCCGTCTAAAAAGGTATGTATCACCACTTTAATTCCTTGTTGTGATATTTTATTTGCCAAAGTTGAAATATGTTTTTGATGTGAGTGGACACCACCGTCTGATACCAACCCCATTATATGACATGTACCATTCTTATTTTTCAAATTACTTATAAAATCTTGTAGATTCTGATTATCTTCTATTTTCTTAATTTCTTGATTAATACGCTGCAGGCTTTGCATTACTATTCTGCCACTACCGATATTCATATGACCTACTTCTGAATTACCTATTTGACCATCTGGCAAACCAACGTCAATTCCACAGGCTGACAAGTTACATTTTGGGTAATTAGAGCAAATATGCCGCCAACAAGGTGGATTTGCATTACTAATAGCGTTGTATCGGCTGCTCTCTATCCCATTTCCCCAACCATCTAATATACATAAAACAACTGATTTTATATTCATATGAAACATCCTAAGTTTCTTAGAAACATTATACATAACTGTGTAAGTATTGTCATTTCGAAGGATATCTTTCTCAATACCGCCACCACCAAGCTGAGGCTTTTATATAAGATTCTTATCAAAAGAATTGATTTATATACAAAAATATATAATAATTGATGATATATCTTGACTATTTAAGAAATAAAGGTGAAACTCAGTTTTTTGAAAATCGCACAAATATTAAAAGAAATAAATAATTTAATAATAGTGATGTAATTAACATAAAAGATTGGCTGAAAATGAAGTACAAAGATGTGTATGATGAGTGTCTAGAATATGGTGGCTTCAATATAAATCATGTATTCAAGAATATATTACCATATATCGAGTTTACATTATCAGATATTTCTGGTTGATGTAAATATAGAGAGGCAATACAGGCTCTACAAGTTAGGTATAGCGATATTGTATGC
This sequence comes from Wolbachia sp., assembly GCA_028803175.1. Taxonomy (GTDB): domain Bacteria; phylum Pseudomonadota; class Alphaproteobacteria; order Rickettsiales; family Anaplasmataceae; genus Wolbachia. Next base: position 74 of record JARBCG010000067.1, on the reverse strand, counting down.
TCAATAAATATACTTCCTCGCTTAGATTGGCTAAAGTACTAGTTCTTACGATACACTACATAATGTCAAATCTG
>JARBCG010000002.1 GCA_028803175.1 Wolbachia sp. | reverse complement strand
CCTCACTACATAAAAAGCTTTAAAATTTTCGCATCTGGATTGTTGATAAAGCAGTATTATAGTAATGGCTTCAGAATGAGTAATTTCCGGTATTCCGGTAGTTTTTTTGCTGTTAGGTAATAATTTGTCTGCACATTTTTCATCTACTATTTTGCAAAAATCATCTACAAAGCAAAATAATTCTGTGCTATCCTTTCTCTCTGAGGTACCTCCTTAATTTTTTACAATATTTGAGTTTACCCTATTTCCCCGTCTTTTTTGTCTTCTTCTAATCCGTAGTTGGCGTTATTAATGCCAGTTGCCACGTAACAGTTACTTTTGACATACGTAGATATAGATTTTAACAACGCCTCAGCTGCTAATTTGTCATTAGGCCCTGGATCTAAACAACAATCTGTTAATTTACGTATTGACTGTTTGTTTCCATCTATATTTGACCTTGAAACTCTGTAAGTGAATTTGCCATTCCTTTTAAATATGTAACAAGTTGTTTTGTTTCTTCAGAAGTAAGCTTGCTTACTGCATAATCCAACTCATTTGCAGTTTTTGTTCGCTCTATTTATTCAGGTCCGTAGCAATTCGATAAATCACTTACTGCTTTTTCTGTGTTACTAATGCTGCTTGCAAGCTCTGTACCTAAGATTCTAGGTAGTGATTCCCGTGCTGAAGTTGTGTAAACTTCATCAATTATTTCTTTAATGCAAACTAAAGTATAGATTATAAATTTTCTTCCTTCTTTTGATCATGACCAATTCTTAAAAATATCAGTAAGAGTTGGTACGATAACATTTTGCATAAGCTCTTGATTTCTTATTAATTTGGTACCGTATTTCTTAGTACTTCACTCCATTGTTTATCTTCGGGACATTTTCTTTCATTAATTGCAGTTGAAATAGTACTTGCAAAAATTGGATCAATGATTGCAAGGAAAACAGCGTTTAATGCTTTCCATGATGAATGATAAAAAAGTGATAATAAGTGCGAATTAGAAATAGGAACATTAGAGTATGTTTTCAAAATACCTTTAAGTGATTGTAAGTTATATAACTTACTAATAAAAGCTTCATGTATACTTTGAAATCTTGATCGTATTTTATTCTTTCAGTTATATTCTCAACATTTTTTTGTATCTCTAGATATAACGTACCTGCTTCTGCTATTCTTTCTGGTATATTACCTAGCTTCTCAAATAGATTACTAGCTGCTTCAAGATTAACATTGAGTGTGGAATCATTAACAATTGCTTTATTTTTTTGTTCTTCAGATTTTACTTTGTTATACAATGTTAATATAGATACAGATGTAACCACAACTAATAAAAAAGCAATAGCTGTCATTGCTAATATCAATAGCGACATTTTTATTAAAGTAAATCCAACAGCAATTCCTATGCCAAGAGAAACTATTACTGCACATCCGACTGCTATTTTTAGATACAATTTGTTGTTTTTCTTTATTTCTCAGAAGAAAGCCAATATTTTCCATATTTTGATCATGAAGCGTCCTTGTTAATAAGTATGATCTATCACCTAAAGGCTGATTTATGTATGCTCCCAAGTTTATATAAGATTGAGCTCTACTAAATAATTTACTACTGATAAAGTATTCTAGTAACGTCCAGCCAGAAGGAGACTTAGCACTTTTTACTAACTGCATATTTTTGCTATTATCACCTTTTCCAGATGCAACTCTTAAGAGAGTTTCGTTGTTTTTTAGTCACATTTATATTGGCGCCATTTTCAAGCAACTAATCTATGTCTTTTGTTCTACTCGTTTCATCTTTAACCTCTAATGCTTTTGCAAGCACATTAAAGCAGTAATCATTGTTAGAAACAAGCTTATTTAAGTCTAATTCTTTTATGTTTAAACTGTGGAAGTACGAAAATTTTTTACTATGCTTTGCTCCATATTTTTGCAACAAAGTGTACATTTCACTGCTCTGTTTTGCGTAATCTAAAGTAGTAAAACCATTTTTATCTTCAGCATTTACTTCGATTTGACACACGAATATAGACTCAGGTAAATACCTTGCTAAAAAGAACTTATCTACTCCTTTTTTATTAGTCTCTAAAAGTAGTTTAACTACTTTGATATTCTTATTTTGAACTGACCTATGTAAAGCAGTGTGACCATTAGAGTCAATAGTACTAATTTCACTTCCATTATTTATGAGTAATTCTACAACTTGTGATGAAAGTTTTTTTTCTATAGCAATATCTAAAATAGTCTTACCATCTTTTGTGGTATTTATGTCTAAACCATTTTTAACAAGCTGCTTAACTTTGCTTTCTTTATCAATATTGTTTTTCATTGTAGGTGCAGATTAAATAAGAGCATCATCAAAATCAGACTGTAAATCACGAAAGTCATCAAGTTCTTTATCTCAGACTTTGTATCATAAAATTCTGTGTCCGGCTGTTGTGTTATTTCTAAAGTGGAAGAAGTATTGTTCTTTCCTGTCTCTACCATAAGTTCACAAGTTTCATAAAGAATATTTTCCATATTTGTACCCGTTGTCATTAATGATTTTAAGTTATGTTGTAACCAAAGAAACTAAATCCTAATTGTTAGCAATAATTTTTATATTGACTATTGAGGTTTATTATTTTATAACTAGAGACTCGGTTGTTTTAATGAGTTTGAATTTATATATATGCCTACAATAAATCAGTTAGTACGTGACGGTAGAACAAAACTAGTTAATAAGAGAAAGGTACCAGCTTTAAATGGGAATCCTCAAAGAAGAGGTGTTTGTACCAAAGTATACACCACAACCCCTAAAAAACCTAACTCAGCACTCCGTAAGGTAGCTAGGGTGAGAATTAGCGGCTACGGTGAAGTAACTGCATATATACCTGGTGAAGGTCATAATTTGCAAGAGCACTCAGTCGTTTTGATATGTGGTGGACGAGTTAAAGATCTTCCTGGTGTGCGTTATCGTATAGTAAGAGGTGCTCTTGATTTGCGTGGTGTACAAAATCGGAAGAAAGCTCGTTCGAGATATGGTGTAAAGAAATCTGGTTAAAGTTATGGCTCGTCGCAATAAAGCAAAAAGAAGGAAAGTACATCCTGATTCACGTTATGGTAGCGTTTTGTTAATGCGCTTCATTAATACAATTATGAAATGTGGTAAGAGATCTACTGCAGAGAAAATCACCTATAAGGCTTTATCTTTGGCTGAAAAGAAAATAGGTGAAGGTGGGTTATCAATTTTTGAAACAGCTGTGGAGAATGTTACACCTTCAATAGAAGTGCGTTCTAGGCGTATTGGTGGTGCAACTTATCAAGTTCCTGTAGAAGTTCGGCCTAGTAGGGCTGTTTCTTTGGCATTGAGGTGGATTGCTAAAGCAGCTTCTGCTGCGCGAAAAAAGAGCGGAAAAATCTTTGCTGATTGTTTGCAATCTGAAATATTGGATGCATATAATAAACGTGGTGGTGCATTTAAGATGTGCGAAGAAAAATATAGAATGGCTGAAGCGAATAAGGCATTTTCTCATCTTCGTTTTTAGATTAGGAAGTCGATTATAATATGGAAATTGAAATATCTAAATATAGAAATATAGGAATAATGGCTCATATAGATGCTGGTAAGACTACCACAACAGAACGTGTTTTATTTTATACTGGTAAAGAGAATAGGATAGGTGAGGTGCATGATGGTGCTGCTTCTATGGATTGGATGGAACAAGAAAAGGAACGTGGTATTACAATCACATCTGCTGCAACAACATGTTTTTGGAATGATCATAGGATCAATATAATAGATACTCCTGGCCACGTTGATTTTACTATTGAAGTTGAAAGATCTCTAAGAGTTTTGGATGGCGCAGTTGCTGTGTTTGATGGAGTTGCAGGGGTTGAACCTCAATCTGAGACTGTTTGGCGTCAAGCTGATAAATATAATGTTCCTCGTATATGTTTTGTTAATAAAATGGATAGAGTAGGGGCGATGTTTTATCGTTGTGTGTATATGATAAGGGATAAGCTTGGAGCAGTGCCCTTAGTTACTCAATTGCCAATAGGGAGTGAAAAAGATTTCAAAGGTGTTATTGATCTTATTTCTATGAAGGCTATTATATGGCAGGAAGAGACGCTTGGTTCTAAGTTTTTTTATGAAGATATTCCTTCTGATTTGCTAGATAAAGTTCAAGAGTTTAGAAAAATCTTGCTAGAAGCTGCAGCCGAAATGGACGATGAAGCAATGAATATTTATTTCGAAAGTAATGATATACCAGTAGATTTGTTAAAAAAATGTATAAGAAGTGGTACTATTAAGAGTAAATTTGTTCCTGTGTTATGTGGTTCAGCTTTTAAAAATAAAGGTGTACAGCCACTTTTAGATGCAGTAGTTGATTTTTTACCTTCTCCTATTGATGTTGATGTAATTGTTGGAACTGATCCTAAAGATTCAGAAAAGAAAATTGAAATTAAACCTTCGAAAAAGGAAAAATTCGTTGCTCTTGCATTTAAAGTTATGACAGATAAGTTTGTTGGTAGCTTGACATTTATTCGTATTTATTCTGGTAAGTTGAAGTCTAAATCTACTGTTTTAAATGCAACGAAAAATGAAACTGAAGGTATCGGCAGAATGCTACTTATGCATGCGAATAATAGAGAAGATATAACTGAAGCTATGGCGGGGGATATAGTCGCTCTTATGGGTTTGAGAAAAACAATTACTGGTGATACTTTATGTGCAACTGATTTTCCTATATTATTAGAGTGTATGGAATTTCCTGAGCCTGTTATTGAAATTGCTGTAGAGCCTAAAACCGCCTCAGATCAGGAAAAATTAGGTGCTGCTTTAAGTAGGTTTGTTTCTGAAGATCCTTCTTTAAGAATGTCCGTAAATGCAGAAAGCGGCCAGACTATATTAAAGGGTATGGGTGAATTGCACCTTGAAATTATTATTGATAGAGTGAAACGCGAATTTAATGTTGATGCCAACGTTGGGGCTCCTCAGGTTGCATATCGTGAGACTATTACTAAAATCGTTGAAATCGACTATACTCATAAAAAACAATCAGGTGGTGCAGGTCAGTTTGCTAAAGTTAAGATTGTGTTTAAACCTCTTGAGCCTGGGTCTGGATTTCAATTTGAAAGTAGAATTGTGGGTGGTGCTATTCCGAAAGAGTATATTCCTGGTGTGGAGAATGGTTTGAAATTAATAAAAGAGGGCGGCATCATTTCTGGGTTTCCAGTTATTGATTTTAAAGCTACTCTTATTGATGGTGCTTTTCATGAAGTTGATTCCAGCCCTTTAGCTTTTGAACTTGCTGCTAAAGGTGCTTTTAAAGAAATGGCAAATAAAGCTGGTCCGAAAATGTTGGAACCTATAATGAAAGTTGAAATTATTACCCCTGAAGAGTATATGGGTGATATTATGGGTGATATAAGTTCTAGAAGAGGGGTAGTTTTAAGTATGGAAACAAATAACAATGCTACGGTAATTATTGCTTCAGTTCCTCTTGCAAGTATGTTTGGTTATATAAATAAATTACGCTCTGTATCTCAAGGAAGAGCTCAGTATAGTATGCGTTTTTCTCGTTATGAACAGGTACCGCAGAATGTAGTTGATGAATTAAAGTTAAATTATAATTAGGAGTAATAATTATGACAACAGTAGTAGAAGCATTTGGAAAGCCGCATATAAATGTGGGAACGATAGGGCATGTGGATCATGGAAAGACGACGTT
>JARBCG010000066.1 GCA_028803175.1 Wolbachia sp. | reverse complement strand
CTTCAGAATGAGTAATTTCCGTTATTCTTGTGGGTTCTTTGATGTTAGACAGTAATTTTTCTGCACATTTTTCATCTACTATTTTGCAAAAATCATCTACAAAGCAAAATAATTCTATGCTATTCTTTCCGTCTGGGTTACCTCCTTAGTTTTTTTTACAATATTGTAGTTTACCCTATTTCTCTGGCTTTTTTGCTTTCTTCTAATCCATAGTTGGCGCTTTAAGGAAGGGTTAGAAAGAAAAATGGATAGTGCCTGTACAAAACTTGGCATTAAACACACTCCAACTTGATATTTTCTTTCCTGGCAGACTGAAAATTGAGTTGATCTAAAAATGCGGTTTGACACAGTTTATTTACACTCCCAGATGCTATTCAATAAATTAATCCAAGGGTCGCACTACTTGCATTATACCAGTGTTCAAACTCATTTTACTATTTAACTAGACGTTTGTACAATTGCTCTGCAGTTTCTTTTGCTAACTTAGTTATATTACCTCCAGCACCAATAAATAATACTATATCACCGAAATTTGTGAAATTACTAATAAAACGTGATATTAGCAGAGAATCATTAATAATCTTTACATTACAAAATTCTCTATTTATTAAAGCTTTTTGTATATCTTCTATACCATAGCCAGGAATAGGCTTATCTTCTGGGGGATGAACTGAGGTGAGTATAACATAATCAAACATCATGAAAATTCTTATGAATTCGTCAAAAAAATTGCGAATGCGAGCAAACCGAAGTGGTTCGATAATTCCTATAACTTTTCCTTTAGTAACTAGACTGTTTTCGAAGCTATAGTTTCGCAAGAAGTCTATTGAACGTGCGGCTGTTAACGTTGCATATATTTCATTTGGATGATGTGCATAATCCTCTATTAACCTAACACCATTAACGTCAGCAACTATAGAGAATCTCCTTTTGACTCCTTTAAATTCCGCAAGGCCTTTTCTAATGTTAGAGACACTGATCCCTAATTTTATTGCAACCGATATCGCAGCTAAAGCATTACTTACTTTGTGAATTCCTATTGCATTTGATAGCACCATGTTTTCTACGCTATACTTTTTGCCACAGTGATTGATTGATATATCAAATTCTATACCGTTAGCATGCTGCTGAATATTTCTGGCTCTGACATTACTCACTTTTATGTCATTCCAGCACGCGATGTTGGAATTCAAACCTTCTTTCTTGATTCCAGTATAAAGTACTTGGATGACAGTATTATCACCTTCAAATCCAAACGTTGTGGTGTTATTTTCATTATAATTAATACCTACAGAACAGGGTATAACAGCATAATCCGCTTTTTCTATAAACTGAGAAAATGCACGCTTAATATCATCAAATGTACCATAATGATCAATATGATCATCATTAATGCTAGTTATAACGGCAATATTAGCTGGAATCTTTAGCATAGTTCCATCAGACTCATCAGCCTCAATTAAAAAAATATCACTTTTTCCAAACTTCGAATTACTTTGATATGCATTTAATATTCCTCCAACGATTACAGTTGCATCAATTCCCACGTTTGTGCCATTCCAGCACGTGACGCTGGAATCTAAATCTTTTTCTTGGATGACAGAAAGAGATCTATTAGAGTGATCAAAAATAGAAGCAATCATTGCAGTTGTTGTTGTCTTTCCACTTGAACCTGAAACTGCTATAACATACTTATCCCTTACAAGTTCAGCAAAAATATCAGATCTATGAATGACAATTTTACCCATATTTCTTGCCGCAATTAATTCCACATTGTAAGATTTTATTGCGGAAGAGTATACAATTGTATGAGCTTGATTAATGTTAGCAGCGTTATGACCGATATATACCTCTATACCAAGCTTTTTTAACTTATCTGTGTTATCACTTGAATGGGCATCACTGCCTTGTACTTTATAACTAAGATTATGAAGAATTTCAGCAATAGCACTCATCCCAATTCCACCTATACCGATAATATGTATTATTTCCTTTTGATTAATGCTCATAATTTTAGTGGAAGTTTACTTATTACTAAATTTATTATATTATAATTTGAAATCCTCATAGTATCGAGCCTTTTTACCAAGTATAATGATAAAAAATCTAGCCTTCTTATGCCTAACATTTGCTTTTATGAGCAGCTGCAGTTCTCATGACAGATATTACAATACTGCAGGTAGCTATAGCATTGGTAAAAGTTACACAATCAATGATGTAACCTACCACCCAAAACGTCATGATCACTATGAAGAGATAGGAGTGGCATCGTGGTATGGGATAGAAGATCATGGAACACTTACTGCGAATGGAGAAGTATTTGACCGTCATTCAATTTCTGCCGCACATAGAACATTGCAACTTCCTTGCTTTGTTCTTGTAACTAACCTAAAGAATGGCAAAAAGCTTGTTGTAAGAGTTAATGATAGGGGGCCATTCTTTAAAAATAGAATAATAGACCTTTCAGAAGAAGCAGCTAGGATTTTAGGATTTCATAAAGATGGAATTACAAGAGTAAAAGTCCAATACTTAAAAAAAATGTCAGAAAAATTGATCAAAAAAAATCCACACTATAGAAAACAATATGAAAAGGTAATACAAGCACATCACCATAAAAAACCCGCTATGGAAAGCAAAGGATATATTACATTTTTTAAAGATGTTAACATTGCTAAATCAACAGCATCAACGCTCCGTAGTCAAGGGGTAAAAAATGTTAGACTGCTGTTTAAAGATAACCGATATTGTGTAAAGGTAGGTTGATTTTTTTAGCTAGAAGGATATCCATAAATACTCTTAATAAGTAAAAATTAGAACCTTGTAAGAGCAATGTGGAATAGGAACGAAGCCTGGTAAGCCATAGCTTCATACTAGTTTTTGTGACATAAGTCATTCATTTTTTGATATGCCTTCTGAAAACCAAGAAGAGAGTAGACATCATCGATTGTTTCTGTTTTTGTTTTACCAAAAACATCCATTGATAGCCCTTGCTTCATTTTTAAAATCAGATCTTGATCTATTTTTATATTTTCAGCCCATGCAAAACTCCCTTCTATTATAGGCAACTTATATTTTACTCTCTTGTCGATATTGAGGATAACAGGCTCTTTATCATACTGAAACCCTGAAGTTACACTAACCTCATCTGCTTTTTTGTCAATATAGCTAACCATTATATATGGCTTACGATTAGTTGTATAGTTATCACTTCTCTTTTTAGGATAGGATACAATATAGCATATATTTTCTCCGTCCTCTAACGCAGTATATACAAGCCAATCTTTATACTTTTCTCTTAATTTTATATCACTAACTGATGCAAAAGAGCTGATTGAAAAAAATAGTAGAAATGCAAAAAGAAAAAACCTATGCACATAAACCATATTTCAAACCTTCTGATTGTATGTATTGCTTTACCTTACTCATTGCTTGTTCAGCAAGCTGCCTTACCCTCTCTCTTGAAACACCATATTTTTTACTAAGCTCATCTAGAGTTTGAGGACTTTCAGACAAATATCTACTGACAAAAATATCTCTTGCTCTTCCGTTGAGATTTACTAATGCATTTTTTAAAATTGTTTCTTTTAACTCTTTCTCTTCATAATCTTGGCAAGTTACTTCCTGACTCAATAAGTTACACGAAATCATATCCTGTAATTCTTTTTCAGAATCACCGCTCATTTTTATACAATCATTTAATGATTTATCTTTGCAAGTCAAACGATAATTCATTTGAATTACTTCATCTTCGGACACAGAAAGCTCATCAGATATTGCTTTGATTTCTTCATTGCTCAAAGTTTCTCTATCTGTGTATCGTAAAATTCTCTTTTTTATCTTACGTAAACTAAAAAACAGTTTTCTTTGTGCTTGCGTTGTCCCTATCTTTACAAATGACCAAGATTTCAATATAAAATCTTTCATTGAAGCTTTAATCCACCACACCGCGTAAGTTGAAAAGCGAAACCCTAAGTCAGGATTAAACTTCTTTACTGCATGCATTAGACCCATATTTCCTTCCATAATAAGATCCATCAGCAGTAACCCGTAATTTTTAAATTTCATTGCAACTTTTACTACCAAATTCAAATGGCTAGTAATTAATTTGTGAGCAGAAGAGACATCCTTATGGTTATGCCAATTTTTTGCTAATTGCATTTCTTCCTTCTGAGACAATATAGGAAATTTTTGTACTTTAGCAATGTATTGTATAAGGCTAGTATTGCTATCAACACATAAGTTCGCTATTGGAGTCAACATAACAACCTATAAAAAACTATACATATACAATTCTATTAATTATCGAGTAAAAATTCAAGGTCTATATTTAAATAAAGTAATCAAACCTAAGCACTCAAAGAAGAGCAAATATCTCCTATCACTATCGGTTAACTACCTTCTGTATTTATTTTTCCATTATGAGTTTAAAAACTCGATGTTAAAATCGTTAGAATAGCTATAAGGACTCCCTTGTTCTTCGATATACTTCTGTACACGTATAGAATTCACATTGCAAACTGTAACAGCAAAGTATCCTCTTGCCAAATGTGCTACCCAAAATATCTTTTTTTTAAGTGTTCAAATTCCTGGAATAACTTGTAACTACTCTTTCCCTTAATATACTGTACCAACTTAGATAGCTCCATGCTGGTAGACATAGAGATTAG
>JARBCG010000065.1 GCA_028803175.1 Wolbachia sp. | reverse complement strand
CTATTCTCAAGAGCAAGAAAGTGTGGCAGATAGCTATGCTTTAAGGTACCTTGATGAATCTTGTTATGATAATTTAGGTATAAAAGAGGTTTTTGATTATTTTAGAAGTATTGAACAGGAAAACACTGAGGTATATTTTCGCACTCATCCACTTAGTGATAAACGTTTATTAGCTGTACAGAGTTATAAGGTTAAAAATAATGTAAAGCCGATTTCTACAGAACAACTATCAAAATTTGAACGTATGGTTGCAAAACTAGAGTCTTTTTTTGCTCCTATTCATGTATTGTCTAGTAAATATGAGAATAGTGATAAAATTTCTGAGTATGTAGATTCTATAATTTCTTATAGACAAGGAAGAGTAGGAGATGCTGTTACTCAAATTGATTTATTGATACAAGAATCATATGATGATCCATATCTATATGAATTAAAAGCGGAAATGCTATATAAGTCTGGAAAATTGAGCGAAGTAGTAAAAGTTTATGAAGAATCACTTAAGTATTTACCTGATAATAATAGCCATTTGATAAAACTTGCGTTGTCTCATACTTTGTTACTACATGGTGATGTAAAAAAAGCAATTTTTTATCTGGAACAAATTTTAAATATAGAACCAAATAATGCCCTTGTTTGGAAGTATTTAAGTATTGCATATGAACGTAATGCTGATATGGCAATGTATTATTTTGCTTTGACAAAAAAGGCTTGTATTGAAGGTAATTTGAAGCAATTTATGAAATATGCTGAATTAACTATTAATACTTTACCAAAAGGTAGTTCTTATTTATTACAGGTAGAAGACATGAAGGAGTATAAAAAGAAATAGACGCTTTGCAATACTCAGCCATCCCATAAAATTCTCTCTAAACTTATGCACTGTTTGTTTCACTGAAGTATATTTCAATAATATACATGCCAGAATGTGGAAAATAGATCTTGAATTTATTTAACATAATATCTAATATAATGATTGATATTTTAACTATATTTGTTGTTATTAGAGTAGTATATTAAGATTGTTAAAATATATGTCAGAAGCTAATCAACATCAATTAGAAATAAATCGTATTGTTGAAGCGGGAAAAAAGGTATATCAGGGATACCTTTTACTGGACATTGTTAGTGATAAAAAAAACAGTTATTTTACTATAAATAATAAAAAAGGCTTATCACTAAATGAATACGTAATAGAATTAATAAAAGAAGAAAAGGTAAATTAGTGTAGATAATAAACCCTCTAGCCCAACTCTATAGTCAGGATAAGTTAGGGATACATTGAGGGCTTGTTTAATTTTGGCATTACTCACTTTTTTCGACCCTAAATAAAAACTCTGTGCATAATCAGTTAAAGAAGAAACTTCAATTTGCTCTGGAGGATTTATATTTAAAAGCTTAGCTGCATATGTTATTATCTCAGATTGCGTAGCGGGTAAGTCATCTGCGCAATTGTATATTTCACCTGGTTTTGTGTTTTGCATAGAGGAAAGCAGGATGTTTGCTATATCTTCAACGTGAATTCTGGAGAAAAAATGTCCTTCCTTTTGTATATTTTTTGCTTTGCCAAGTTTTAAGTCAATTAATGCATTTCTACCAGGGCCGTATATGCTAGCTAGACGGAAAATATGTACAGGAAGTTTACTGTCTAGCCACTTTTTTTCAAACTTTAAACGATTTTCTCCTCTGCTTTCTATAGGTTTTACTTCAGATTCTTCAGTGACCCAACTACCAGAGTGGTCACCATAAACACTAGTTGCAGATAGGTAGCCCAGCCATTTGATGCCTTGAAGATAGTCACCATATTTCTCCAAAACATTATCGCTTTCTGGTGGAATAGAGGTTAAAACATGTGTTGCAGTTTTTAATATATCTGTATTCACTTCATCGTAATTAAATATATTGATGTTCTGTACGCCTTTACTTCTTGAAGTACCACTAACTTTCCAGCCTAAATCCAGTAATTTTTTTGATAAGGACTTGGCTGTATAACCATAACCAAAACAAAATAAACGCATACAGCTATACCGTTTCTTTTTCTGTCATCCTATGGCTTGACCATATGATCTAGTTGTTTAAAAAATCCTTAGATTCAAGTGTCTGCTATTCTGATGACAACTTACTCGTTCAAATAAAATTAATCTTTAAAGTTTTTCTTGATAAATTCTACACCTAATTTTATTCCTTCATCATTAATTATATGCCCTAATGAGTGAATAGGATGCCCTTCAGCATTTATTCCATTTTCTCTAAGAGCTCTAACTGCTAAATCAAGAGACGAAAAAGGTACAACATCGTCGGCATCGCCATGAATCAAACATATATTGGATTTTGACTTAATCTCTGGTACAACTTTAGCAGGTAAAAGGAATCTACCGGAGTATGCAACGACTGATGCGCAAGTTTGCATGCGAGTAAGAGTTGTATGTATTGCAAGCATTGCCCCTTGAGAGAAACCAACTAAGGAAAGTTGTGTATCGTTTAAGTTAAGTTCTTTTAACTTTGTATCAATAAAGTGACTCACAATCGATGCAGCATTTTTTACTCCATTATATAGCGCTTCTTCACTACGATCTCCTAAACTAAACCATTGATAACCATCTCCTATTTCTCTCATAAATGGAGCATTGGGAGCTACAAAGTGCGAATCGGGCAAGAACTTATTCATGACTTTGAGTAGATGAATAGAGTTATCGCCACTTGAGCCCCAACCATGTAAAAAAACAATCAGATTTTTTTTATTTCCACCTTCAGAAATTTCTGGGCCTTTAATTTCAATCATTCTCTTTCCTAATCTATGTAATATACGTATTTAATTTAGCACCGACTTATAAGTCTATAAAAATCTTATTACTAAAACTAGTAAATTAAAATGATAGAAAATTTTTAGTAAAGAAAATTATATATCTCTTAATTTCTTTATAATAAAATATTATAAGGTTAAATATTTCTTAATTTAAAGTAAATAATATGATCTAAAAGTTAGACCCATACGACCTATTTAAAGCATTAGATAGACTTATTGTAGAAAATCCACAAGTCAAGTGGAAAGTGATAATATTAATAAGCAAACAGAAACTGACGAAAGAAAGGTAAATAACAGCAAAAATGATAAATTTACTACATGCATAGATTTTAACCAAAAAAGTATTCTACTACAAATTCAAAAATATGTTGAGCAGAACTCTCCAGATTAATTTGCAAAATGGAAACGTAATAACTTTAATATAAGTTATAAATTTGAAATAAGATACATGATATTTCAAAATCACAAAGAGTCAAATAAACTAAAATTTTTTGTGGATGGATACTGTACTCTATTAGAGCTAGCCATTTATTTTAAATGTGATAATGTGAAAAAAGTTTTATTAGAAAATGTAGCGAAAGCCAGTCCAAATCCAAAATATACTGGGTATATGGTAGCCAGTGTGGGTTATATGTATGTTTTGTGTTGCTATAGCATTTGACTTACCTCTGTCAAGAGGTGTTGGTATATGTCTTTTGTCAACTCTAGCTTTTACTAATTTTGCATTTTTCTGTTATAGTTTATATCAATTACAACCAGCTAAATCTGGTGGTAAAAAAAACGTATGTGAAGCAGATTATGAGTTTTAAAACTTGATGTTAAAATCATTAGAATAGCTATTAGGACTTCCTTGTTCTTCAATATACTTCTGTAAATCTGTAGAATTCACATCGCCAAATGTAACAGCAAAGTATCCTCTTACCAAATGTGCTGCCCCAAATATCTTTTTTTTAAGTGTTCAAATTTTTGGAATAACTTGTGACTACTCTTTCCCTTAATATACTGTACAAACTTAGATAGCTCCATGCTTGGAGACATAGAGATTAGTGTATGTTCAGGAGTAATACTACCACTTACTATATCTACGTAGTTTGCAGTACATACTTCCTTGATAATTTCTTTGCTAAGCACTGTTGTTTGACATGTAAGTATTCTATATTAAAGTAGTCCAACACTAAAGTATATCATACTAAAGTGTTTGCCTTAAGGTGATGGTGTTAACTTACCAAACTCACTACATAAACTCAATCTAATAGAGAGAAGACTTTTTTACTTCTTCATCACTTTTATTTTCATCTCTAGAAACTTTTTTACCACTCAATACATCTTTTATTTCATCGCCTGTTAAAGTTTCAAACTCTAGTAGATTTTTAGCAATAAGATCTAAGCCTTTTCTATGCTTAGTTAAAATACCTTTTGCTTTTTCATAGCAAGAAGAGATAACTTGTTTCACTTCCTCATCTATAAGCTTTAATGTATCCTCAGAAATGATATCGGAACCATGTACATTTTGTTCTCGATTGTGGTACACTAGACCTATTTTGTCACTCATACCCCATTTTGTTATAATAGCACGCGATAGATCAGATGCTTGTTTGATATCTGAAGATGCACCACTTGTAACTTTATCATAACCAAAGACCAATTCTTCTGCCACTCTTCCACCCATTGCAACTGTTATATCCGCTATCATCTTTTCCCTTGTATGAGAAACTCTATCAGTTTCTGGCAATCTCATAACTAAACCTAAAGCTCTGCCACGTGGAATAATTGTTGCTTTGTGTATAGGATCAGAGGCCGGCATATTAACAGCAATGATCGCATGACCTGCTTCATGATATGCAGTAAGTTCTTTTTCCTCTTCTGTCATCATTAAAGATCGTCTTTCCACACCCATCATCACCTTATCACGCGAGTATTCAAAATCGTCCATAGTTACAACTTTTTTATTTCTTCTTGCAGCAATAAGCGCTGATTCATTCACTAAATTTGCTAAATCAGCTCCTGAAAAACCTGGTGTTCCTCTTGCAACTGTTTTAACATTTACATCAGGCGCTATAGATATCTTCTTTATATGTGTATTTAATATCTTCTCACGGCCATTTATGTCTGGCAAAGAAATAGTAATTTGGCGATCAAAACGACCAGGTCTAAGGAGCGCTGGATCTAAAACATCAGGACGGTTAGTCGCAGCAATGATTATCACACCTTCATTGGATTCAAAGCCGTCCATTTCAACCAATAGCTGATTTAACGTTTGTTCTCTTTCGTCGTTGCCACCACCAAGACCAATACCACGATGTCTACCCACAGCATCTATTTCATCTATAAAAATTATGCAAGGAGCGTTTTTCTTGCCTTGATCAAACATATCACGAACACGACTCGCACCAACACCCACAAACATTTCAACAAAATCAGATCCAGAAATGCTAAAAAACGGCACGTTAGCTTCACCTGCAATTGCACGAGCAAGAAGAGTTTTACCAGTTCCGGGAGAGCCAATCAATAGACAACCTTTTGGTATTTTTCCACCTAATACTTGAAACTTTTGCCTTTGTTTTAGGAAATCAACAATTTCCACTAATTCTTCTTTCGCTTCATCAATACCTGCAACATCATCAAATGTTACTCTTTTTCCGCTTGTCATGAGTCTTGCCCTTGACTTACCAAAACTTATGGTTCTATTACCACCTGCTTGTGTTTGCTTTAAAAAAAATAACAATAATCCAACAAAGATAAAAGTTGGAATCCATGAAATAAGTATCCCACCCACTATACTAATTACAGAATCTCCAGTTGAAAAGGAGAATTGAACTTTACTATCATGTAAATTTTTTATTAGGTCATTATATATAACACCACTTGAATCAAAACTTAAGCCATCCCTAAATTTGCCTTCAATACTCTGGTTTTTTATAACAACATTTTCTATTTCGTTATTTTCTAGCCTGCTTAAAAATTCTGAAAAAGGTATGGTTGTTTTACTTTTGCTAAAATTTCCACTAAATTGAATATAAACAACCGAAATAAGAATAATAATGACTAACCAGATTAATAAACCTTCTAAAAACTTTTTCATCGAACTTCTAATTAAATGTCAGTTAAGCTTACCAAACTTTCTATTAATATGCTATTAATAATACATTGAACTTTATTATTATTGACATCCTTACTATTGTGATTTTCATATGAATAAGCAAGCACTTTTTCATCTTTTATTACTGGTAAAAATAAAAAAGCTTCAAGTCAATAACTATAAAAACTATAAACTTTAAAAGGTAGTAGCCGTTGCTTTATGTATTTTTTTATGAATGATAGTTAAACAGCTTTCTTTATTTACTACAAACTCAAACGCTAGGAAGTACAACAGGATCCCTTTCTTGATTCATAAATTGCTGTAACATCATTATTACCGACTCCACATTTTTATTCCTAAGTTCTTAGGCTTTTGAATTTCACTCTTAAGCTTTTTAAGTACATTGTCAAAATCATCCATTGTAAGTTCCACTGTGTTTTTTGTTTTAGTCCTTCCTACAACATAAAGTTTTACTTCATTTACTAAACGTTCTAGACCAGCTCCTGAAAAACCACCAATTTCTTTTGCAATTTTTTGAAGATCTACCATTGATTTCTCGATTCTTATATCCTTCATATCAAATACAACCAGATAAAGCTGGTGGTTAAAAAAAACGCATGTAAAGTAGATTATGAATTTTAAACTCGATGTTAAAATCATTAAAATAGCTATTAGGACTTCATTGTTCTTCGATATACTTCTATACATCTGTAGAATTCACATTGCCAAATGTAACAGCAAAGTATCCTCTTGCCAAAGGTGCTGACCCAAATATCTTTTTCTTAAGTATTTAAATTTTTAAAATAACTTGTGACTACCCTTTCCCTTAATATACTGTATCAACTTAGATAGTATCATGCTGGGAGACATAGAGATTAGCATATGGTCAGGAGTAATATTACATCTTATTATATCTACATAGTTTGCAGTACATACTTCCCTGATAATTTCTTTGCTACGCACTGTTGTTTGACCTGTAAGTATTCTATATCTGTACTTAATCTGT
>JARBCG010000064.1 GCA_028803175.1 Wolbachia sp. | reverse complement strand
GGCTTTTTTGCTTTCTTCTAATCTATAGTTGGCGTTAGAAGACTTTTACCAATCGAATTTTTTATCTTGTGGTTTGACTTGCAATATTGCTACTAAACTAATTGATAGACAAAAGATCACATAAAGTCCAGCTGCAAAGTTGATTTGAGTAGATTGAATAGTAAGCCAAGTACATATCATTGGAGTTAAGCCTCCATATAAAGCAGATGCGATATTGCGTGATAAGCTAACACCGCTAAATCTAACTTTTGTAGGGAATAGCTCAGACAAAACTATTCCAATCGGTGTTATTCCTGTTTCAACTATAGCAAGGGTCATTACACTGAGTGTAATCACAAGGTAGCTCTTGTAGTAATATGCAATAGATAGCATTGGACAGCACAATACCATCGATATTACAATACATGAAATTGCGACCTTTTCTCTACCTATTTTATCAGATAATACCCCAAGAATGATTGCAGATATTTGTATTAATACGCTGGTTATAATTAAAATGATTTCATTGATATATGTAGTAACATATATTTCCATTAATACTATTTCCTTTGCAAGCGCTCGAAAAAATATTGTAAAACCAACAATAACATTAACTGGCATAGCCATCAAAATTGCAAGTATCAACGCCCTTTTATGACGTTTTATTAGTTCTACAATCGGTGAGTTAGATAAATTATCTCGGCTTTTATTAGTCTCATACGCTAATGTTTCCTTTAATATATATCTACTATATGCACCAATCATCCCCAAAATAGCAGAAAGAACAAAAGGCAATCTCCATCCCCAAGCATTAAAATCAGTAGTTTTTTTGCAGATGATCACCATGACTGCTGAAAGTAAAATGCCAAGAGATCTACCAAGGCCTATTATTCCAAAAAACATACCTAATTTCTTTTTATCAGTTGAATGTTCTATTAAATAAACAGAGCTTCCCTGTTCAGCTCCAAATGCTGTTCCTTGTGTGATCTGAATTAGAATAAGTAGTATAGTTGCAGTTATACCTGACTGCTCATAACTTGGAATAAGTGCAATTAAACTAGATGGAATTGATATTAGCAAAATGGAAGTTAGCAGCGCGATTCTTCTTCCATACTTATCACCAATATAACCAAATATAAATGCACCAAGTGGCCTTATCGTGGTGCTGAGCCACGATATTCCAAATAACCTAAGTATGTTATGATAGGAATCACCCGTGAGGAAAAATTCTCTACTGATTATATTAATTAACTCAATAAAGAGCATATAATCATACCATATTGCCATTCTGCAAAGTATGTTTGATATCAATATGTTCTTTATTTGACGATTTTGCACTGGCTTTATTTGTTTATTTAATATTTTGACTATTTTTTAGAATTTAGTAAAGCTATATAAAAACCTAATAGCTAAAACCTTATTTGCTAGTGTCAAATACATAACTGTACAAATTTTAATAAAACAAGCACGGAATGTTAACTGCTCAGTCTGGAAAGTTTTATCATATTCGGACTATTGGAGAAAGGGCTGTACATATTCATTATGCCTTATTTATTAATATTATAATAAATATCGTTAAGAATCAAGATAAATACTTTTTAAAAGTTGAAAATAATAGAGATATTACAAGTTAGGAGTAATTATATAATTTGCAGCTGCATGTTTATTTGGTAAATTAATCCTAAGTGGAAATACGTATTAAATGAAAAAAGTGAGGCTTTACGTTGAGGAAACTCTATTGCAAGATATTAACTTAGCACTCAATCCACAGCAAAGTCACTATATATGCAATGTCATGCGACTTAAGAAACATGACAATATCTTTCTTTTTAATGGAAAAGATGGAGAATGGTTGGGAAAAATTCTCGAGATACAACGCAAATCAGTGCAGGTTAGACTAATAAAATGTGTTAAAGCGCAGCAACATGAGGAAAATTTATACCTATATTGTGCTTTGGTAAAAAGCACTGCTTTAAGTAATATAATAAGACAGGCAACCGAAATGGGAGTGACCTGCATTCAGTTTATTCTAACAGAGCATACAGTAGTAAAAAATGTTAATTCAGAGAGAATAAGGTTACAAGCAATTGAAGCAGCAGAGCAATGCGAGAGAATGAGAATACCAGAAATTTTATCTCCGATTAGTTTTTATGATTTGCCTGATTATCAAGATAAGAATTTTATTTTGTGTGATGAAACATGTAAGGGTAAATCTTCAAGTGAGGTACTAAAAAATAAAAAAGAAGTTGCTATTATTGTTGGCCCTGAAGGTGGTTTTTCAGCAAGTGAGCTTGTTTTTGCTGATAAATTTTGCCAAAAACTAAGACTTGGTAGCAGGATTTTAAGAGTAGATACTGCAGTAGTTGCTGCACTTGCTTACGTTAATGAGCATTATTTAGCAGCAAGTGCTAAAAAATATTGATTACCTTCTCTTTTAGGTGATAATTCTATCTTTGCAATATCCTCAGTATCTCTAATTAGCCGTTCTAATTTTTCTAATCCAACATCAGTGTTTATAAGCTCTCTACCTCTAAACCTCATTGTGACTTTAACTTTATAGCCATGTGTAAGAAAATCCCTAGCTTGACGCAATTTTGTCCCATAGTCATGATCACCAATATTTGGACCTATCTTAATTTCCTTTGTAGTTACTGCTTTTTGTTTCTTTTTTGCTTCGCTTGCTTTCTTCTTTGCATCATATTTTTGTTTACTATAATCTAAGATTTTACACACTGGAGGAGTTGAATCAGGTGCAATTTCAACTAGATCTAAGCCAACATTTTGTGCAGACTCTAAAGCTTGCTCTATTGATACGATTCCAACCATTTCACCATTATGATCAACTAAACGTACTTCTTTAGCTATAATGAATTCATTGATTCTATTTTTATTATTTTTCTTGATTTGCAAATTTTAACTCCATTAACTTAAATTAACATTTTTTAATAGCAATTCAGTGGCTTTTTCAAAAGAAAAAGTCTCCTGTTTCTCTGACCCTAAGCTTCTGGCTGACACAGTTCTACCCTTGATTTCGTTATTACCTACAACCCATAATATAGGAACCTTATTTGAACTATGCAAGCGTATCTTATAACTAATCTTTTCATTGGTTAAATCAGTTTTAACCCTAATACCCTGTCCTTTTAGAATATTACTAATTTCTGTGGCGTATTCATCAGCTTCATTGGTAATGGTCAGAATAACAAGTTGCGTAGGAGCAAGCCAAAGTGGGAATTTTCCTGCATAATTTTCTATTAAAATTCCGATAAAACGCTCAAAAGTTCCAAGAATAGCTCTGTGCAACATAACAGGGTGGTGCTTTTGCCCATCTGCTCCTATGTAAAAAGCTCTAAGCCGTTCCGGTAAGATAAAATCAACCTGCAAAGTGCCACATTGCCAGTTTCTGCCTATTGCATCCTTTAGGACAAATTCTAATTTAGGACCATAAAATGCTCCTTCACCAGAATTAAGCTCATAACTGAGCCCCGCTTCTTTAACTGCTTCAAGTAGTGCTTTTTCTGCTCTATCCCATACCTCGTCTGTTCCTGCTCTCGTATCTGGACGATCTGAAAATTTTACAGAGACTTCATTAAATCCAAGCTCTGAATATATTTCTTTTAAAAGGTCACAAAATTTTAAAGTTTCAGGAGTTACTTGTTCTTTAGTGCAAAAAATGTGTGCATCATCCTGCGTAAAACCACGCACTCGCATCAGTCCATGAAGTGAACCTGAACTTTCATTCCTATGGCATGTACCAAACTCTGCCATACGTATTGGCAAATCACGGTAGCTCCGCGTATGAGAATTAAAGATCTGCACGTGACAAGGGCAATTCATAGGTTTTATTGCTAACTTTTTGCTTTCAGATTCATCAACAATGAACATATCTTCGCGAAACTTGTCCCAATGCCCTGACTTTTCCCAGAGCTCTTTACTTACTAAAATAGGAGTTTTTACTTCAAAATAGCCATTATTTATCAACTTTTTTCTGATATAAGACTCAAGAACATTATAGAAAGTATACCCTTGTTCATGCCAAAAAATCTGTCCTACTGCTTCATCTTGAATGTGAAATAAATCCATATCCTTAGCGATTTTACGGTGGTCACGCTTTTCTGCTTCTTTTAACCGTTCTATATAAGCGTTTAACTCATCCTTATTTCTCCATGCTGTTCCATATATTCGCTGCAACATAGGTCCTTTTGCATCACCGCGCCAATATGCCCCTGCTATTTTCATCAATTTAAATGCTTTTACTCTTCCAGTTGAAGGAGAGTGTGGACCGCGACAAAGATCGACAAAATCACCCTGCCTATAGAAGGTTAAGTCCTGATCTTCTGGAATAGATGATATAATCTCAACCTTATATTTTTCACCTATACTATTAAAAAAATCAATTGCCTGATTACGACTCCAAACCTCTCGAATGAATTTATGATTATTTTTTATAATCTCTTTCATTTTTTTTTCTATTGCAATTAGATCATCTGGAGTAAAGCCACGTTCTGTAGCAAAATCATAATAAAAACCATATTGAATTGTCGGTCCAATAGTAACCTGAACACTGGAAAAAAGCTCCTTTACTGCTTGTGCCATGATATGAGAAGCATCATGCCTGATTATATCTAGCCCCAATTCATCACCCACTCGTATAACCTCTATATTAGCATCAGATTCAATTGTGCGGGAGAGGTCATATAATTCACCATTTACTTTTAAAGCAATTGCTTCTTTTAAAGCGTCTGGCTGCAATATATCAAAACCAGTGACTTTATCACTATATTCTTCTGCTTTTTTTTCAGCTGGAAAAGTAATTTTAATCATCAATCTTTTTTGCTATATACTAGTAATATGGTCTATTCTTCTTTAATCTGAGTGCTATTGCATCTTCCCAAACATCACCATTTTGCAAAAGCTTCTCTTTATTGTATATTAACTCTTCTCTTGTTTCAGTAGCAAATTCAAAATTAGGACCTTCAACAATTGCATCAACAGGACACGCTTCTTGGCAAAACCCGCAGTATATGCACTTCGTCATGTCAATATCATAACGCGTAGTGCGACGGCTACCATCCTCCCTTTCTTCTGCTTCTATAGTAATTGCTTGAGCAGGACAAATAACTTCACATAATTTACAAGCTATACATCGTTCTTCACCGCTTGGATATCTACGCAATGCATGTTCACCACGAAATCTTGGGCTCAAAGGACCTTTTTCCATAGGATACCTCAAAGTAACCTTCGGCTTGAACATATATTTCAATGTAACAGCAAAGCTTCTAATTAACCCTACAAAAAACCAACACCAAGCTAATTTTCTGAACATGAAAATACCAAAATTTGTACTAGCAAGTATAAGTCATATTATCAGGCTTTAAAAGAATTTTTTCTTGCACTCTACTACTACTTGACTCTAAATTTTTGTTGTTATTGATTATATTTGAATCAACCACCTTCATTCCCACCACATTATATCCTGAGTCAACATGCAAAATTTCTCCGGTGGTGCCACTACTTAAGTCGCTCAGCAGGTATAAAGCCGCCTTTCCGACATCTTCAATAGAGGTGTTGCGCCTTAAAGGAGAATTATTTCTATTCCATTCCGAAATGAGGTGAAAGTTACTTATCCCTGAGGACGCTAAAGTCCTAATTGGACCAGCAGAAATGGCATTTACTCTGACATTTTGTGGTCCTAAGTCACACGCTAAATATTTCACACTTGCTTCAAGCGCTGCTTTACATAAACCCATAACATTATAGTTTGGCATAACTTTTTCAGCGCCGTAGTAAGATAAAGTAAGTAGACTACCACCGTTTGGCATCATCTTTTCAGCTCTTTGCGCTAAAGCAGTAAGAGAATAACACGATATATGCATTGCATTCAGAAAATTATTTAGCGAAGTATTAATATATTTACCTCTCAATTCTTCCTTGTCAGAAAATGCTATTGCATGTACCAAAAAATCAAGAGTTCCCCATTTTTTTTCTATTATTTTAAAAGTATTATCTATTGTTTTCTCATTTGATACATCACATTCTAATAATAATTCTTCATCAAGATGAAATTCATCTGCTACAGGCAGTAGTTTTTCCCTTATTGCTTTATTTTGGTAAGTAACTGCAAACTTTGCTCCGTGCTCTGAAAGAGTTTTTGCTATACCATATGCTATTGACCTCTTATTTATTATTCCAGTGATTAATCCTTTTTTGCCTTGTAATAGATTTGTTATCATAAAGTTATCTTACACCATTAAGCTAAATTTGAAGTATTAGCTAAACTAAGTCAAGCTACTCAAGTTATGGTTATACTTATCTCTAGAGAGTTATTTTTACAGACACAATGAACTTCAGCATCATAATGCTCTAATAGCAAACATGCGAGATAAATATTGATTTTTGTGTATCTAAGTTAATAGCACTTTTTTTTGTTAATTTATCTATTAATTATCTGCTAAATAGAAAGTATCGTTGTATTTTTTGTACTCGGACGTTAATATAGTGTTAGTAATTGTAAGACAATCATTCTTTAATTTTTAAAAAAGCTATGAGTACTTATTCTAAATCAGGGATAAACCTTGGATTGTATAATAAACTAATAAAAGAAGTCAAGCCTATTGCTCAAGAAACTAATAGAAAAGAAGTAATTAGTGAAATAGGTTCATTTTCTGCATTATTTGATTTTACTGCATTGAGCAAGCAATATGATCATCCAGTGCTTGTTTCCTCAACTGATGGGGTAGGTACAAAGTTATTGATAGCACAAGAAGTAAATAAACATGATACTATAGGCATAGATTTAGTTGCAATGTGTGTGAATGATTTGCTTGCACAAGGAGCAATGCCTTTATTTTTCCTTGATTATTTTGCAACAGGTGTGTTGAGTAAAGATGTCCTAATGTCTGTAGTTCAAGGTATTGCAGAAGGATGCAAGCAAGCAAAAATATCGTTAGTTGGAGGGGAAACTGCAGAAATGCCTGGAATGTATGGTGATAATCACTATGATCTTGCAGGGTTTGTAGTTGGTATAGTTGATAGAAAAAAAATTCTTCCAAGTTGCGACACTATGGAAGAAGGTGACTATATAGTTGGTCTAGAATCAAGTGGAATTCACTCAAATGGGTTTTCTTTAGTACGTCATATTTTTAAAGACTTGAATATCAATTATAATGATTCATCTCCATGGAATAATAGATCTTGGGGTGCAGTATTACTCGAGCCAACAAAAATATATGTTGATTCTCTGTTGCCTATAATGTCAAAGGTAAAAGGAGTTGCACATATCACAGGTGGTGGTTTGGTTGATAATATATCACGTATTCTTCCTGATGATTTATTTACAGATATAGACATCAATTCTTGGAAGTGGCCAGATATATTTTTATGGCTGAGCAGCAAAGGTAATGTAACAAAAAGTGAAATGCTTGGGACATTTAACTGTGGTATTGGTATGACTTTAATTGTGTCTCCGGAGAATATGAAAGATCTAGAGAGTTATTTTAAAAAACAAGGAGAAAAAACTGAGATTATTGGAGAGCTTAAGAAGAAAGTACAGAATTTATCAAATACAACAAGCTAAAGCTGGTGGTTAAAAAAAACGCATGTAGAGCAGATTATGAGTTTTAAAACTCGATGTTAAAATCATTAGAATAGCTATGATGGCTTCCTTGTTCTTCGATGTACTTCTGTACATCTGTAGAATCCACATTGCCAACTGTAACAGCAAAGTATCCTCTTGCCAAAGGTGCTGCCCCAAATATCTTTTTCTTTTTCTAAAGTAATCCAATACTAATCAGGCAAGGTTTTCTGCTTTCTATAACTTGATAATAGGATCCAGTAAAAAAAATCTAGATTCCAGTGTCACACGCTAGTATGACTAAGTTCTACTCGGTAAATCTTATTTGCTTTAGCTATATGGCTTGACTGTAGAGTTTAGAAAAAAGTTACTGTTATTCTGCATTAAGAATAACCATAAGTTCATTTGGATTTACATAACCTAGAGAATTTTTTGTTTGCTCATCAAGTAAATCTAAATCTGAGCTTTTTTCATATAAGCCAAACACTTTGTTATTTAGCTTTTCTTTTTCAGAGTAGATACTTGCTAACAGAATTTTATTGTACTCTATATCCTTTTTGAGATTTATTAATGTAGATAAACCACGTTTACCAGTAACTGTGCTAACGCTAAAATAAAATGTAAAAAAAGAAATAAACAAGGATATACTGAAACACAATAACCTCTTCTTTTTTTTAGACATAAGCACTGTACTTCTGAATGCAATTCACTAAGAGGTATATTGTATAGAAAAATAAACAAACAACTACGAGCCTTGACGTGCCTTACATCTTGGCTTTACTTTGTTTATTACATAAATCTTACGTCCCCTTCTGACAATTTTAGAATTCTTGTCTCTTGGATGTAGCGACGATACTTTTTTCATACTTACGGTAAAGATTAGTTTGGCTTATATTATGAACACTTATTAGTAGTTAGTCAAGGTTACATTAACAAATTTCTTTTTATGTGGTGAGGTTAGTGGGTTAACACACTCGCATTAAGGCGAACACTTTAGTATAATATACTTTAGTGTTGGACTACTTTAGTAAAGTACCATTTAGTGTTCTGTACTAAGTACAGATTAAGTACAGATATAGAATACTTACAGGTCAAACAACAGTGCATAGCAAAGAAATTCTCAGTGAAGCATGTACTGCAAACTACGTAGATATTGTAAGGTAATATTACTCCTGAACGTATGCTAATCTCTATTTCTCCCAGCATGATGCTATCTAAGTTGGTACAGTATATTAAGGGAAAGAGCAGTCACAAGTTATTCCAGGAGTTTGAACACTTAAGAAAAAGAAAAAAAGAAAAAGATATTTGGTGCAGCACCTTTGGCAAGAGGATACTTTGCTGTTACAATTGGCAATGTGAATCCTACAGATTCACAGAAGTATATCGAAGAACAAGGAAGTCCTCATAGCTATTCTAATGATTTTAACATCTAGTTTTTAAACTCATAATCTGCTTTACATGCGTTTTTT
>JARBCG010000014.1 GCA_028803175.1 Wolbachia sp. | reverse complement strand
TTAATTTAAAGTACCATTTAGTGTTCTGTACTAAGTACAGATTAAGTACAGACATAGAATACTTACAGGTCAAACAACAGTGCGTAGTAAAGAAATTATCATGGAAGTATGTACTGCAAACTACGTAGATATAGTAAGGGGTAATATTACTCCTGACCATATGCTAATCTCTATATCTCCCAGCATGATGCTATCTAAGTTGGTAAAGTATATTAAGGAAAAGAGTAGTCACAAGTTATTCAAGAAATTTGAACACTTAAGAAAAAGATATTGGGTGCAGCATCTTTGGCAAGAGGATAATTCGCTGTTACAGTTGACAATATGAATTCTACAGATGTACAGAAGTATATCGAAGAACAAGGAAGTCCTTATAACTATTCTAATGATTTTAACATCGAATTTTAAAACTCATAACCTGCTTTACATGAGTTTTTTTAACCACCGGCCTTAGCTAGTTGTAATTGATCTATTTTACCTGAAATCTCTTATTTAATGAGAATCACACTTAACAGTACTTAAATCTATACCTTCTTTACCATTTCTAAAGGTAAGCTCATATCGCGTAATCTACCGATATTTCTGGTTATAAGCTCTGCAGCATATAAAATTTCTTCTTCAGTTGTAAACCGGCCAAGTCTAAACCTAATTGATGAATGCTCAAGGTCATGGCCATTGTTTAATGATCGTATAACATAAGAAGGTTCAAGAGATGCAGAGGTGAACGAAGAGCCGGAGCTTACCGCTAAATCTTTTATTGCCATTATAATCGACTCACCTTCAACATAAGGGAAGCTTAAGTTCAAGTTACCAGGAATTCTATTTTTATAATCACCATTTAGAACGACGTAAGGAAATGCTCCTTTAATCTTTTTATACAGAACGTCTCTTAATTCTTCTACTCTTATTGCTTCCTCTTTCATTTCTTTTTTTATAATTCGTGCTGCTTCACCAAAACCAACCACAAGTGGTGTTGGAACTGTGCAAGAACGCATGCCTCTTTCTTGCCCGCCACCACTAATTAATGGAGTAAGCCTAACACGAGGACTTTTTCTGCGTACATATAACGCACCTATTCCAATAGGTCCATAAATCTTATTACTAGAAAGACTCATCAGATCAATGTTTATTTCATTTACATCTATTGTAACTTTACCAAACGCTTGAGCTGCATCAGTGTGGAAAAATATATTACGCTTTCTGGATATTTCACCAATTTCTTTTACAGGTTGAATTACTCCTATTTCGTTATTCACCATCATTACTGAAACGAGAATTGTTTTATCAGTAATTGCTGCCTCAAGTTTTGATAAATCTATAATTCCATTTTGCTTAACAGGTAAATATGTTACTTTAAAGCCTTCATTTTCTATATGCCTACAAGAGTCTAATACACACTTATGTTATGTGCAAACAGTTATTATGTGATCACCTTTGTTTTTATAAAAATGAGTAACTCCCTTGATTGCCATGTTATTTGATTCAGTTGCACCTGAAGTAAAAACAATTTCTTTGCTATCTGCATTCACTAAATTAGCAATATACTCCCTTGCTTTCTCTACTGCTTTTTCAGCAGTCCAACCGAACGAATGGCTACGAGAATGCGCATTACTGAACTCACCAAAATAAGGCATCATCACCTCTAAAACACGAGGATCTACTTTAGTAGTAGATCGATAATCAAGAAATATTGGTAACCTTATTTTATTTTTTTCAGTTTCACTCATAAAACTACCATAAATTTAAAAACCTACTGCCATTTAAGTAACACCAAAGCTTGAATTTTTCAAGGTTTTTAATTCATAAATAAAATCTAAAGCTCACGAGGATTTTTACTTGCTTCTTTTTTGTTTTCATCTTTTAAATTTACAGATCTAGTTTTATGTGGTAAGGCGGGCTGGTTAACACCCTCACCTTAAGGCGAACACTTTAGTATAGTATACTTTAGTGTTGGACTACTTTAGTATGGTTTAGTATGGATTACAAACATAGCTCTCACAGTACGTTTAATTTAAAGTACCATTT
>JARBCG010000063.1 GCA_028803175.1 Wolbachia sp. | reverse complement strand
CATCTGGGGTACCTCATTAGTTTTTTTACAATATCGGAGTTTACCATATTTCCCAGGCTTTTTTGCTTTCTTCTAATCTATAGTTGGTGTTTACAGAGTTTTGCAAGGCTGCGTTTCCTGCAACCTTCCTTGGTATTACGTTATCTGCATCCGCGTCAATTATTGCTTCTCCTAATTCTTTCTTCTTTTTAGTCACTAACTCTTCTGCAACTTGCACTGCATTTGCTCCTGGAGTACCGTTTGCTCCTGTTAAACATGGCTGACCATCTTGGCCTCTTGGACCTTGATGGCCTCTAGCAAGATTTTGAAATTCATGGTCACCTTTTAATTTTTTTGTTACTGCATCTTGAAACTCCTGTTTATCTGCAAACTCTTTTGGCATGTCCTCCTTAATAAATTCTTCAATTGCCTTACTTCCAAGAAAAGGTATGGATGTTTGAAATATTGCTTTTCCTAATTTATCCTTTTTATTAGTAACTAACTTTTCAGCGACTTTCTCAGGATTTACATCTTGTTTCACTTGGTCAATTTTTTGATTTAAAGATTGAATATTGTTCCATAACAGAACGTCAGACTGATTGTGGTTACTTGTGTGTTTCTCAAGTTTTTTGTAAAGTTTCTGAAGTCTTTCTTACAACTCCAATTCATACAGGTAAGACTTGTCTATGTTTATACCTTTGATCTCTAATGCTGTTAATACAGTAAGAGGATTTCCTCTTTCATCAATATACTTTCCATATTGATCACTGAAGAAAATTTATAATCGTTACCATCACGTTCTACAGTTGTATAATGATTAGAAATTTTCTTATTGATTACTTTCTTTAATATGATCATCAAAATAAAGGTTATCTTCATTATCAAACAAACACTATTGACTAGAAAGGTGACCTACTTTGCTTCCATCCTCTTTTAGATTTTATTCTAAAATAGTTCAGCTTACTACCATTTCCCCTGTTGTTCTCACAAAAATCTAAGCCTTTTATAGTTATAAGCTCAT
This sequence comes from Wolbachia sp., assembly GCA_028803175.1. GTDB lineage: Bacteria > Pseudomonadota > Alphaproteobacteria > Rickettsiales > Anaplasmataceae > Wolbachia. The sequence continues at coordinate 12,151 of JARBCG010000063.1, read as the reverse complement.
GATCTTTTTTAACCTCCCAGTTAGGTAGTAAATTTATATGCAGTGACGATATAAACACTGAACCTTTACAATTAATGTTCAAAACGTTACAACGCTCGGTCTTTTTAAGATAAATCTCACCTACATAATCTGTAAAGGCAGATTTCACATTATTCGCATCTTCGCCAAAGATACATTCAATACAAAATTTTTCACTTGTGTTTGGTATGTGTTTAAAATAAAACCCTATACCTTGAAGGTTTCCAACAATTCTATTCTAATTATCCTTATCATCTACTATGTCTGCTTGGTAAAAAATTTATTAGGACTAGGAACGTATGCTCTTGATTGCAGTCCTGGCACAATTTTGAAAGTCTTCTTAAATTTTGGCATATTATGTTGATATAATCCTCATCACACATGATTTGTTATAATAAAGTTATTGATTATCTATGAATGCAAATTTCGGCCTATTTTAAGTGAAAAAGCATGAGAAGAGATGCTATAAAAACTCTTTTAAAACTATTTTATTTAGCTTGAGATTATGTCAAAGTAACAAATTCCTTTATTAAAAACCGAAGATTTGTTATTCTCAGTTTTTAAGTAACTTAAAATTAATGAATATAAACAAAAATGAATTTTTATTCCTTCCTCTTGGGGGAGTAGGAAGAATTGGGATGAATGTTAGCCTATATCATTACCAAGGCAAATGGATCATGATAGACCTTGGTATCGGTTTTGCAGATGAAACTATGCCGGGTGTTGATCTACTGATTGTTGACGTAGATTTTATCGCAAGAAGGAAAAAAGATTTACTTGGAATAATCATCACACATGCACATGAAGATCACTGCGGTGCCGTTCCACATCTATGGGAAAAGTTAGAATGCCCTATATTTGCAACAAAGTTCACAGTTAATTTCCTTGAAGCAAAATTAAAAGAATTTCGATTGGAAGGCACAGTACCCATAAAAAAAATTGATATAAACGGCACAACAAATCTGGGTCCATTCACTGTTGAATTCATAAACATAACTCACTCGGTTCCTGAAACAAATTCAATATTAATTAGCACTGAAGTAGGTAGTGCACTACATACAGGTGACTGGAAACTTGATCCAAAGCCTGTTGTGGGTCTCACTTCTAATATAAGACGTCTGAAAGAAATTGGTGATAAAGGCGATCTACTTGCAGCAATCTGTGATTCAACAAACATATTAAGCAAACATAATCCTGAATCAGAAGGCGATATCTATAATAATATTTACAACATAATCAAAAGATCTAAAAAATTAGTTGCCGTATCATTATTTGCTTCAAATGTGGCACGAATTGAAACTATAAGTCAAGCTGCACGAACACTAAATAGAAAAGTGGTTTTACTCGGTCGATCTTTATGGAGAATAGTAAAGGTTGCACAAGAGAGTGGTTACTTAACTGATTCTCCTGAGTTTCTAGAAGCAAAAGATGCAGTATGCCTTCCAAGAGAAGATCTTGTGCTAATCTGCACTGGGTGCCAAGGTGAACCACTGGCAGCAACTTCAAGACTCGCTGCTAAAAATCATCAGGCTTTTAAAATGCAGCAAGGCGACACTGTGATCTTTTCATCGAAAATTATTCCTGGAAATGAAACTCGAGCACATAATATGCTTAATGCTTTTATTGAGATGGGAGTGGAAGTTGTGACTGAAAAAACAGAGCATGTGCATGCTTCTGGTCATCCAACAAGGGAGGAGCTAAAGGAAATGTACTCTTTAATAAAACCTAAGATTTCCATTCCAGTACACGGCGAATACATTCATACTCATGCGCATGCAAAATTTGCTGAAGAGTGTGGCGTAGAAAAAGCAATAATGATCAAACCAGGGGATATTGTTAATTTGGAAAATGGAGAAAAAGTTGATTTGGTCGATGTTGAGTACTTTGGCATTGATGGTACATTTTTGCGTCATCCAGAAAGCAATGTTATAAAAATGCGTCAGAGAATGAGAGAGGCTGGAGTAATCATAGTCACAGCGGTTGTGGACAAAAGAAATAAACTGCTTGCTAAGCCGAAAGTGTTTGCACCTGGTGTTTTCGAAGCGTCAGAGGATACATCTATTATGCAAAAAATCATTGAGAAAGTTGAGTCAGCCTTTAGCTTGCAGCAGACAAAAAGAATAAAAAATAAGATTGAAAATTCTATATTTAGCCTTTTAAAGGAATATTTACTAAAGAGACCTATAATTGAGGTCCAAATAGAACAGGTATAAACTAAAGAATGTGAAATTATTCGCTCAATTTATATTATTTTTTTTATTATTTGCTCCTTATTTTACAAAGGCTACTTTATACGTTGACATAAAAAAAAACAGTGTCGGTAAAATCAGTCTTGTTGTGTCTCAATACGCATGCAAGACAGAGCTGGAAAATGAATTAAGTGAAGGCATTACAAAGATAATTGAAACAAACTTATCTAATTGTGGTTTATTTAACGTAAAACGTGACTTAGCAGCTGAAACTAGTGATACGCTAGTTACAGTCAATTTAAATGAAGTATCAAATAGAGCATTAGAGTTATCATTTCGTTTATTTGACACTTTTACAAAAAGGGAGTTAATTAATCAATCAATGATCTTTCCAGCGAAGGATTGGAGAAAAATTGGCCATCTTATTTCAGATGTGATTCATGATAGATTGATTGGTGAAAAAGGGTACTTCAATACAAAAATCACATATATTGCTGAAGAAAGAGATAGCGATTATAAACCTATACGTAAAATTGCTGTTATGAATCAGGATGGTAGCAACATAAAATACTTGACAAATGGCGATAAATTTGTATCAACACCAAGATTTTCTCCAGATGGAAAAAGCATTGTTTACATATCGTACGTAAATGGCAGAAGTTATATAATACTGAAAAATTTAAAAGACAACACTGAGTCAGTAATGAGTGTATTTGATGGAGTAATTTCTGCACCAAGATTTTCTCCAGATGGTAAAACTCTTCTAATTTCTCACTCGGTTAACGGTGGAACAAACATATTATCTTTAGATTTAAACAGCAGACGCACAAGCAAAATTACTAAAAGTTCAGCTATTAATACTTCTCCTTCTTTTTCTCCAGATCAAAAGTATATGGTTTTTAGTTCTGATATGAGTGGAAGTCAGCAACTGTACATTATAGATTTTACTAAAAAGGATAAAAAGCCCAAGAGAATTAGTTTTGGAAATGGGAGATATGCAACTCCTGTTTGGTCACCAAAAGGAGACTTAATAGCTTTCACAAAGATTCAGTCAGGAAAATTCTACATAGGGGTGATGAAGCCAAATGGTAAAGAAGAGCGTCTGCTTTCAGAAGGACATAAGATTGAGTCACCAGCGTGGCTACCGCACGGTAGAGAAATTATTTTCACAAAAACAGACTCAACTAATGACTCAAAACTGTATTTAGTAGATTTAGCAAAGAAAAATCAAAAAATAGTTTCCACTCCAACAAATGCTTCTTTAGCAGATTGGTCTTACTTGTGAAGATGTTCTTCTAAATTTTCAACTGAAAAATAACTTTATAGACTCAATTTTAGATTAGTTTGTTAGAGAAAAGTTTTGAACGATAGTAACTAATAGTTTGTAATTCTTTTTCGGAGTTAAGACGCACTTTAAGGTAATTCCAACCATTATAGCTTCCACCACTAGCCAATATTTTACACACTGTAGATGGAGAACCAGCTATCTTTTTCCAGTCTCATGATCTACAAATATCCCACCTTCCTCAACTCTGACTTCATATTTTTTATCACTATTGGAGCGTTACCATACAAGTGTTTTACCTGTAAAAAGAGCATTTATAACCTTTTGATTTTGTGTGTCACTATACTTATTCTTAACTTCCCTAACTTTTTTATGCTCATCTATTTTAGGCTTGCTTAGTGGCTTATGATCCACCATATTATTTAATACTTTATTTGTTATACATATCACTTTCAACCTCTCCTATCCTTTATACATTTTGTTAACTCATGGCATACATGCTCCTCGAGATTTTCAATGGAATTCTACACATCGAGCAAAGTTGATTCAGACGTTTGCACAAAACCCTCTAGCTTTACTTAATACAACACATTTGTTATGTATTGTATTAATAGTATATTGTATATATTTAAAATATCTTTAACAGCGTCATTGCTTTAGTTACCAATATCGTATCTAAAGAACCCCCCTGGCCACTCTAAAAAGTTCAATGCTGAATACACTTTACTTTTAGCTTCTTCCACAGTATTTCCTTCTGCTACTACATTTAACACTCTGCCACCGTCTGAAATATAATTTCCATTTTCATCTAGCTTTGTGCCAGCATGAAATACCAAAATATCAGGAAGATTCTTAATTTCATCTAATCCTTTAATTAACTCTCCCTTTCCGTAATTACCTGGGTACCCTTTACTTGCTACAACCACACAAACTGCTGACTTGTTGTTAAGTTCAATCTTTTTCATCTTTAATCTCCCCTGTGCAACTGATAGTATCAATTCTAATAAATCACAATTGGAACCGAGTCTTGGTAATATCACTTGTGTTTCTGGATCGCCAAATCTAACATTATATTCAAGAAGTTTTGGATTACCTTTGGTAATCATTAAGCCAGCAAACAATATTCCTCGATAAGGTGTGCCCATATTAACCAATGCTTGAACTGTAGGGTATATTATCCTTTGAATAATTTTTTGTTCCATATCTTTGCTAATAATGAAAGGGGATGAATATGATCCCATACCACCAGTGTTTTGACCCTCATTATTTTCATTAGCTCTCTTATAATCTTTTGCATATCCAAGTACCGCTATATCTATACCATCAACAAGAACAAAAAAGCTAACCTCTTCACCTACTAAAAATTCTTCTATGATTATTTCTTCACCACCTTCACCAAATTCTTTTTCCACTAACATTGAATTTATAGTTGAAAAAGCCTCATCTTCCGTATGGCATATTATAACTCCCTTCCCTGCCGCAAGTCTGTTTGCTTTTACTACAAGTGGAAATTTTATTTTATTACTTCTTATAAAATTTCTAGCTAAGTTATCATCAACAAAATATTCATATTTAGCAGTTGGTATACCACACTGTTTACATAGTTCTTTGGTGAAAGATTTTGATGCTTCAAGTTTTGCAGCTGCTTTGTTTGGAGCAAAAACATTTATTCCTTCTTCGGTTAAGTCATCAGCAAGCCCATTTATTATCGGCTGCTCTGGACCAATAATCACTAGCTCTACATTTTCCCTCTTGCAAAATTGAGTAACATCCATTGAATCATGAATGTTTATATCCACAAGAACCCCTAGATCCTGCATAGCTTGACGACCAGGAGTAATATACAATTCAGTTAACATAGGGGATTTTTTTAAAGCCCAAAGTAAAGCATGCTCACGTCCTCCAGAACCTATAACTAAAGCCTTCATTCTTATCCTCTCATTTTTTATAATAATCTTCAAATTTTACCTATCACTTATGCAGCATAATAGAAATGAACAAAATTCAATACTATGTTAGACATAAAAATTGTCAAATGCTTTGACATCCAATGTATTTTTGTAGCACGTTTGGTACTACAATCGATCCATCAGAATTTTGGTAATTCTCCATTATAGCAACAATCGTTCTTCCTATAGCTAAAGCAGAACCATTCAAAGTATGCACATATTTTTTTGTTTTTTTATCAGAATTTAAAGAGTATTTGGCATTCATTCTTCTTGCTTGAAATGCACCGCAATTTGAACAACTTGATATTTCTCGATATTTATTTTGTCCAGGTAACCATACCTCTATATCGTAAGTCTTTTGTGCAGAAAAGCCCATATCACTACTACACAATAGCATCACTCTATATGGTAATTCTAATTCTTTTAATATCTCCTCAGCAGCATTCGCCATACGATCAAGTTCGTTACCTGATTGATCTTCAGTTGTAACGCTAACTAATTCAACTTTACCAAATTGATGTTGTCTTATCATACCTCTAGTATCTTTACCTGCACTACCTGCTTCTTTACGAAAACATTCGGAATAAGCAGTAAATCTAATTGGTAATTCCTTTTCTTCTGTTACTTTTTCAGCAACTAAATTTGTCAACACAACTTCACTTGTTGGAATTAATCTTAATCCATCAGTTGTAATATATGAATCACCAGAAAATTTTGGCAATTGACCAACGTTATACATGGCCTTATCTTTTACCAAAATTGGATGATATACCTCAGTATAACCGAACTCATTAATATGAGTGTCAAGCATGAAGTTTATCAACGCTCTTCCAAGATGTGCCAACTGCTTTTTTAATATTACAAATCTTGACCCGGAAATTTTTGCTGCTTGTTCAAAATCCATAAATCCTAGTTTTTTTCCTAGTTCATAATGAGACTTTGGTGTGAAATCAAATTGTCTTTTTTTTCCAAATTTTCTAACTTCTACATTAGAGATTTCGTCAGCACCTATCGGAACATCTTGTGCAGGAATATTTGGCAAATTAGATAAGGTATCTCTTAATTTATTTTCTTTCTCTTCTACTCTAGTCTTTTTTTCTTCTATTTGGATTGCAATATTCCTTGATACTTCAACTTCTTTTTCACATTCGCTATTGCTAGCTTTTAATTCTGCTATCTTTTGCGTAAGTTCGTTTCGTTGTTTTTGCAAATTCTGCAATTCGGCAATCAATGATCTTTTTTCATGATCAATTTCTCGTATCTTTTCTATTATTGACCTATCTATTCCTCTGCTTTTTATTGCGTTATTAAATCCTTCTGGGTCTTTACGTATATATTCTATATCATGCATACTATACTTACTAATAATTGACAATGGAGCTCTAATATTACTGTACTTTAAAAGCTCTTTACACTCAACATGATAATAATATTCCAAAATAGTTATTGTATGTTGATTTTTTCATTAATATTTATTACAACATTTAGTACGCTAGTAACGTGAGGCAAGTCATAAAAAAGGATAGATTGAATGTGTATAGTGATTATATAAAAAAATATTCCCCTGGCGATCTTAAGTCTAGTGTGAAATTTGCTACCTATTCTCTTGGTATATGCTTAGCAATTACATTTGTTAGTGCTTCTATAGGGCCACTACTTGCTATAGAAACTTCTTCTACTACGTTATCGTCCATTCTCTTCATGCCATTTTATGTTAATTTCTAATCCTGTAGCTTGGATCTTGGCAGGATTAATCATTTCAGTGATATTAAGTATGGATAAGAACTTATCTCACGATGAAAAAAAAATCAAAAGATCATACAGAAAGTGAAGAAAAATCCAATTCAAAAAGGCAAGTTAAAGAACCTAGAAAAAGATCGAATAGCTTGAATTTGGGAGATAACGACGAAAAACAAGAATTTACAAGAAGCTTATCATTATCAGGCAGCACAAAAACATTAGCCAAAAAAAATCAAGAAAGGCCAAAAACTCCAGATAGAGGTAATGGTGTTTTATCCCAAGAAATAAAGATTCTTTTTTACATCAAAAAAAACAATGCAAATCATAATTGCGAATTAGCAATTACCGATATTAGAGATATTACAAAACTTGCTACGGATGAATAGCACATAAAGATAAAAATGGTTTAAAGAACCTTGCTCAAGGAGCGTTTTTTACTTACCATGATTCCACATCATCCCTAGAACAAGAATTAAAAGAATATAAAAATAAAGTCGAACATAGGAAAACAGTTTAATATACAACTCAATTCTTTATGATAATAAGTTTAGAGCATATTATTGTGATTCATTTGACCATCCATTACCAGGTGAAGTATCAAGTGTATTGCAAAAAACTCTAGAAGTGTATGACAGTAATATTAGAAGCTCTGAAGCTATACATCGGAAAATGCTAATAAAATCATCCAAATGTCGAGTCAAAATAAACCTTTTTGTGAGATTGATGCATAATTATCAAAATATAAACCTAGTGTAGAGCAACTTGAAGATAAGAGAAAAGGGTTTGCAAAGGCGTTGGAAAAGGATGAACAAAGCAGAGCTAGCACACCAGGAAATAGAAGTCGTAGAAATTCTGGTGAGTCACCAGATAGTGGCCTAAGTTCAGATTCAAAAAATGAGCAAACTAAAAAAACAGAAGTTGTAACATATTCTACTACATGGGATGGAAATTGCTTTTTCCATGCCATGTTTGGAGAGAGATGTAACTCTGTTGCATACACGGCTGAAAGAGTACAAGAAATGAGATTAGAGTGACACAAATTTTTAAGCCAATTTACATCTTTAAATGACCAAAGGATGCCAGTTCCTTTAAGAGAACAAATGGATAAAGTTTTTACATGTTTTTGAACAAGCCAGGAGATTTAACTGGCAGATCAGATGCAATAAAACAACTGGCCGAGCAAACAAATAAAAAAATTGTAGAGATCGATAGTAAGGCAGAGGAGTTAAAAAAAGAAATTGTGAGAAAATTTTGCGATGATGTTGATTCCAGAAATATAATATACATGGTAATAGAGGAAACTATTAATCAGCGTAATGAACGTAATATTAACTCTCCAGAGAATCAAAAAGTTTTATTTAGCATTGAAGATTTATTTAAGGAAGAAAATAAAAAGAGATCATGTGATGATATTGAAGAAGATCTTAAGTCTTGTTCATTAATACTGGATATTAATCTCAGTAATGAAGAGTATGACAACACATATGACTCTAAGATTATAAAAAATTCATTTATTAATAATGAAGATCTTTATAAAACTTACTTAGAAGCAATAAAAACGCCAACTATGGATTGGAAGAAATCAAACAAGCCTTGTAAATAGGGCAAACTCCAATATTGTAAAAAAAACTAAGGAGGTACCCTAGATGGAAAGAATAGCATAGAATTGTTTTGCTTTGTAGATGATTTTTGCAAAATAGTAGATGAAAAATGTGCTGACAAATTCTAAAGCAATTACTATAACACTGTTTCATAAAGCTTTTTATCTATTTTACCTAAAATCTCTGTATGGATCAGAGTTTCCTAAATTGCCTTAATAGGAGAGAGTTTCATGGTATTTGGTGCTACTATTACATTGGTTCTGCGGGAAAGCAAAAATGACCGGGATTTCATACATCGATGCAACTTTGATCACAGTTTACAACTCAAAAAGGATATCAAGTAAAAAGTATTCAAAGGACTTGCAGAACTTGGTAAAAGAACAAAAGGCCTGTTCTTTGGTTTTAAGCTGTATATAGTCATTAACGAGAGGGTATAAATTCAAAGTTTTGTGCCTGAAAACAGAAACTTATGACAAAGAAGCTTACTGGCCTGTTATTTGAAGATAATGGATACATGAAAATGGGGCTTTTTCAAATGCGTTAATTTCACTTAATGATAATGTTTTACTCAGAAAACTATCTATTATTGAGACAGTTTTTGATTATTTAAAAAATAAGTTTAAAATTTAACATTCTCGTCATAGATTATTAATTAATTTATTAGTATACAATCTACCATCGTTTCATATTGTTTAAAGAGTAAAGAGCCCAGAATCTCCTCTGTCTGCTTTGTTGGTTAATCCATAGTTGGTGTTGAAAGGAAAAGAAGATGAGATAATCACTTGTAAAAGCAAAGAAGAAGCCTTTAAAAAAGCTGAGGATTTAGCAAAAAAAATAGAGATGGGTCATGTAGTGATTCATAACGAAAAAGGAAAGTTTGAAGTTGTTGAGAATCTCTAATAGACTTAAGTGTGTGGCTTACGGATCACATACTTATTAATTTCTGTGATGAAATCTAATATTTTCCTATATAATATCCTTTTTTTTAATCTGAGATATAGCAATTAACCCAGTCAACGCACAAAAAATTATGTAAAAACTCGCTGAAGTTTCTTGTCCTGTAATTTTGGTGATAGTTATACATATAAAAGGAGCTAAACCACCAAAAAATCCTGCAGCTATGTTTCTTGATAAACCAAATCCACTATAGCGTACTCTGGTTGGAAATAATTCGCACATAAGAGCACTAACGGGGCCAAGTGAAGCAGCTATAGGGACAATAAAAAGAATATGCGCTAAAATAATAAGTAAATAATTTTCACTAGATAAAATCGAAAAAACTGGATAACTGACTATTACAAAAGCTATAAATGCAAATTCCATAACTTTTTTTCTGCCTATTTTATCAGAGAGTATTGCAAATAGTAACGTTAATCCTCCAAGTGCAATCTGACTAAATATTTCTACTGCGTAATTAAAATGGATATTTATCTGAGATATTTTTTCTGTGAGAACATTGAAAAATACTAGGTATATATAAAGAGATGAGTTTTCAACTATATCAATTCCTGTTGATATTAAAAAAGGCTTTTTATAGTTATGTAACAGATCTTTTAGTGGTAGTTTGGATTGATCTTTTTGTTTTTTATATTCTGGACTTTCGTCAAGTATATACCTCATATATATACTAATTAATCCCATTGCTAAGCTTAAGATAAAAGGTAATCTCCATCCCCAAGATTCAAAATCAGGTATTTGCTTACATATTAATACTACTATAAGACTTAATATCGAACCAAAAATTGCACTTAAAACTTCAATACTTCCAAATAGCCCTTTTTTATTTTTTGGTGCGTGTTCTATTAAAAACGGTGTGTTTCCTGCTTCGCCTCCAAGAGATATGCCTTGCAGTAACCTTAAGCAAACTACCAATATTGATGCAGATATTCCAATACTCTGATGTCCTGGTATAAAAGCAATGAATACTGTCGATAGAGTCATTAATATAATTGAAAGCAATAAAGCAATTCTTCTACCATATTTATCACCAATATGGCCAAACATAGCGGCACCAATTGGCCTCATCAGGAAGCCTACAGCGAACACTACGAAAGCTTTTAACATGCTGGTTAATGAATCATCTGATGGAAAAAATACACTGCCAATTATGTTTATTAGGTGACAAAAAAGCATGTGATCATACCACAGTAAAGCATTACAAATTAAACTTGAAAGTACTACTTTAGTTATTTGCTGCATAATTTTCCCATAGCCTACCTGACATTGTAATGATATGCCTTATATTTTCAACCGGAATATCGTGATTTATTGAAAAACTGCTTTGAAAAATTTAGTGACAATTAATACTTATGAAAATTTCCATGACTAAATACTGAAGCCATGGAATCCATTATAAATTATGTAAACTCTGCGTGACCACCTTTACCATTTACTTTAAGCTCTTCAGGCTCTTTTGTTTCACTTACCTTACTACTCATGCATTTACTGATAAGCAAAACTGGTAGAGTTAAAGCTGATGTAACAGTTCAAATAATAGCAGTAAAATAGAACTCAAACTGTATTAACGAAACCAGCTACTTTTCTACTATGCTCTTGTGCCTTATATGAAAACATGCTTGAGTAATCTTTCAATGATTTTGTATCGCTTTGAAAAGTGAATTTGTCTGTTACTTTTGATAATCCTTTTGCTGGCCAAAACGATAAGCACACAAGAACTAGATATAAAGGCTGTAAAAATATATTAGCCAGTACAAAAACAGCATGTTTTGTTATCCAGGGTTTTCATATCTTCTACCATCTATATGACTAAAATGTGGTTGAATACCAAACATTGTATCTATGATTGGACCTACAATGATATCAACATGGCTTACAGATTGATAAAAGCTTCGCAAAATTGAGTTTTCATTACCTTGAGTAGAGACAGTTCCATACTTAGTATATTGATTAAAGTTATCTAATAATTTTGACATACTATCTCCTTGATTAATAATTATTTAACCATCACAATTTAATTGATATATAATTTTAAGTATTTAATCTTTTCTAGCTTTCCGGAAAGCTAGAAATATTATACTTTATAACTACCTTTTCCAACTTATACAACAGAACCTACTGCAGAGTTTTTGTCGATTGCTTTGTAGGTAACTTCCTTAATTTTGACTTTTTTAGTGATTTTACCATGGTTGGGGTTACTAGTAGTTACTTTGAGAAATACCTATCAAGGCGAATTCAAGCATAAATTATTGTCACTACCTAAAAGTCTAGATTATACTAATAATTATGTAGTATTTTTAATACGGAGGATAAAGTAGCAAATATATATCAAATACAACCATGTAAAGCTGGTGGTTAAAAACAACGCATGTAAAGCAGATTATGAGTTTAAAACTCGATGTTAAAATCATT
>JARBCG010000062.1 GCA_028803175.1 Wolbachia sp. | reverse complement strand
ACTATTTTGCAAAAATCATCTATAAAGCAAAATAATCCTATGCTATTCTTTCTCTCTAGGATACCTACTTAGTTTTTTTACAATATTAGAGTTTACCATATTTCCCTGGCTTTTTTGCTTTCTTCTAATCCATATTTGGCGTTAATAAAGTGGGAGTATGTCAAAAAAGACAAAAGATTCTAGAGGATAAGTGTTTAGAACTGAACAGTAAAAAAGAAAGCTCTATCGATAAAGAAGAGTTTTTGCGATTGAAAAATATAGTAGCTGAATTGCAAGAATCACAAAGGTGGAATTTAAAAGAAAGGGAATCAATAGTTGGTTCAAGACTTGAAATATCTCACTCTGATAGACTATTAACAGAATGAACTGGTAGTTTTAAACGTAGGACTGCATCTTATGGAAAACAAGATGCAAAACAGCAGCAGCAGAGAAGACCTTCTTTAGTATTACAACATCCTAAAGTTGAAGAAGCAATACATAGTAAACATTAAGATGTTACAAGAGTGTAGCTTTTATCAACTATAACCAGTTTTAGCTGGGTATAATTGATTAACTTACTCTTTGTTCTTTGTTCTACCTGCACGCTTGCGTTCATTAGGATCAAGGAATCTCTTACGTAAACGTATAGATTTCGGCGTTACTTCTACTAATTCATCATCGTCTATGTACGCTATCATATCTTCCAATGTCATGATTTTAGGTGGAATAAGTTTTATAGCTTCATCACTACCTGATGCTCTTACATTTGTTAATTGTTTACCTTTGAGCACATTTATTTCTAAATCATTATCACGGCTATGCTGACCAACAATCATACCGCCGTATACTTTATCCTGTGGCTTGATAAACATAATTCCTCTGTCTTGCAGATTGAAAATTGCATAGGCTACTGCTTCGCCCTTATCGGTAGAAATTAAAACACCGTTTCGTCTGCCAGAAATTGGACCTTTATATTGAGCATAACTATGATATAAACGATTGATTATCCCTGTACCTCGAGAATCAGTTAAAAATTCTCCTTGATAACCAATTAGTCCCCTTGATGGCACTAAAAATGTCAATCTTGTTCTACCATTACCAGAAGACCTAATATCCATCATTTCACCTTTACGGAAGGTGAGTTTTTCCATGACAATTCCGCTGTGCTCATCGTCTATATCAATTACTACTTCTTCTATAGGTTCAAGTTTTTTTCCACCTTCTTCTTTAAATAACACTCGAGGGCGTGAAACCGAAAGCTCAAAGCCTTCTCTTCTCATATTCTCAATTAACACTCCAAGCTGTAACTCACCACGTCCTCCTACTTCAAATGCTTCACCGTTTGGTGTTGAGATTACAGTAATTGCAACATTCGTTTCTGCTTCTGCATACAAACGATCTTTGATCACAGTTGAAGTAACTTTTGTACCTTCCTGTCCAGCAAAAGGTGAATCATTTACATTCAGAGTAATTGCCATTGTTGGAGGGTCAACTGGAGTTGAAATAATTGCAGTTGTGACTTCTGGTACTGCAATAGTGTCTGAAACTGAAGCTTTCTCAAGCCCTGCAATTGCGATTATATCACCAGCTACAGCCTCTTCTACTGGAATACGTTTTAAGCCAGAGAATGAGAGTAATTTAGTTAATCTTCCACGCTCGATTATTTTGCCGTCCAAATCAAGTACCTTAAGATCTGAATTAACTCTTGCAATGCCTTGATAAATCTTTCCTGTCAATATTCTTCCAAGGAATTTATCAGACTCAAGTAATGTAACCAGCATGGCAAATGGTGCATGATCATAATTAGCTGGTTTGACATACTCTATAATTGTTGAAAATAATGGTGACAAATCTTTTCTTTCATCAGAAAGTTCTTTAGCACACCAACCATTTCTACCTGAGGCATATAATACAGGAAAATCTAGCTGCTCGTTTGTTGCATCTAAGTTGAAAAATAGTTCATATATTTCATTCAATACTTCATCAATTCTGCTATCTGGTCGATCAACTTTATTAATTATTACAATTGGTTTTAAATTTGCTTTTAACGCCTTTGACAACACGAATTTAGTTTGCGGCATTGGCCCTTCTGCAGAATCAACAAGTAACAACACGCCATCTGCCATGCATAATACTCTTTCCACTTCTCCACCAAAGTCTGCGTGTCCTGGTGTATCAATAATGTTAATTTTTTCTTCACCCCACATTATTGATGTGCATTTTGCAAGTATCGTAATCCCACGTTCACGCTCTTGATCACCACTATCCATTACTCGTTCTTGAATTTCTTGATTCTCACGGAACGTACCACTTTGTTTTAACATATTGTCAAGCAAAGTAGTTTTACCATGGTCAACGTGTGCAATTATTGCGATGTTACGGATTGACTTAAATTCTGTTATCATAAATCTTATAATTATAATTATAATATAAAGTTTAATTTTATAGAAAATTTTAAATAAGTCTAGTGTTGCTTTTGTACTATCTTTTTTGTATAAAAAATTGCAAAATTTCTATAATTATGGTATAATGATAGGTTGGAGTTTATAATTGGCTAAGTATAAAAAATGTCATTTGAACAAATCATTCTATATATTCTATATAGCGTAGCATTCTTTGCTGTCATTAAGGCACTTCTCTTTTTTAGAAGGATATACAAAAAATATATCAGAAGAGTACTGTTTTTCAGGACAGTTCTCATAGAGGAATGGGAAAAAAATAGAAAAGATAATGAGCGATATAAAGAAAAAAAACAGAAAGAGCTGATAGAGCGCCAGGAAATGCTACGTGAAAAGCAAAATCAAAGTGGTAAAATCCAGCAAGTTTACAAAGAAGATCTAGAAATAGTTGATATTGCAAAGCCGGTAGGTAAGTGGACAAAAATGTTTATGCTTGGTGGGGAATTAATGAAACGCTTGGCACAATTGATAAATATGGAAGGCGGTAAAAAAGGCTATTGGGAGCTACGTGTTAAAGCACAAGCATCAACTCAGGGTAAATATAAAGGAAAGGGTAGATAATGCGTGCTTGAATGTGAGAATTTATCCTGCACTCGTAACAGTAGAACATTATTTAAAAATCTCAGCTTTAAAGCTGAGCCAAAGTCGAGGATTTTAATTACTGGTCCGAATGGTAGCGGTAAAACTAGCTTAATAAGAAGCTTGTGTGGATTGTTACCACCTGCGTCAGGTAGCATAAAATACTGTGGCAGTGATATATATGAAGACTGCAAATCCTATACATCAGCGATGGTATATATTGGGCATAAAAACGCTTTTAAGGATAATCTAACCGTCATTGAAAATATAGAATTCTGGGCAGAAATACGAAATACAAAAGAGTTAATTATAGCAGCTATTTGTTGTTTGCGATTACAACCTGTATTAAATATTAGGTACAGTGAACTTTCTACAGGATGGAAAAGAAGAACTGCACTTGCTCGCCTTTTAATTTCTAATGCGTGGATTTGGCTAATAGATGAGCCATTTTGCAACCTCGATAGCGCAACGTATGACCTGGTGCTTAACCTTATTTTGATAAGATCAGAACAAAATGGTATAGTAATTATCACAGGACATAACTCCACAGGGCAACTCTATGATTTTACAACAGTCAACATATGTGATTTTTATAGTTGATCTTCCACGTTCTATAGTTTAGCCTCCTATAAATAAGGAGTGGTTTATGCTATAAGAATGTTAACCTAGTATTATCATACTGCGTTAGTTGTAAAGTTTAATATGAGTGGTAAAATTAAATCATGAAATGAAAAATATATGCTAATCAATACAACTTTAGAACTAGAGGAAATATGTGAAGAACTCGTAATAATGAAACCAAAATTTATAGCAGTTGATACAGAATTTATCAGAAATAATGTAACCTATTATCCAAAATTGTCGTTAATCCAGGTTTCTTACGGAAGTAAAAGTTTTATTGTAGATGCATTAGCATCGGAAATTGATTTATCACCAATTAAAAAAATAATGCTGGATAAAGAAATAATTAAAGTGTTTCATAGCTGTAGGCAAGATATGGAATCTTTACTGACTGTATTAAAAAATATTCCCATTTCTATTTTTGATACTCAGATTGCTGCTATGCTTTGTAATTATTATCACGACTTTATTAGTTATTCAAAAGTGGTAGAGCAATATAAGGGGGTTGTTTTAGATAAAATGAAAGCTAAAAATTCAGACTGGTTGAAACGACCATTATCTGAAGATCAAGTAGATTATGCTATAAATGATGTGATCCACTTGTATGATCTATATCAAATATTGCGTGATGAACTCGGAAAAAATGAAAGAGTTGATTGGTTTCAAGAAGAGATGAAAACAATGGGTGATATAAATAGATATCTCCACAGTCCAAAAGACGCATGGAAAAGAATAAAATTTAACTGTGAAGCAAATCCAAAAATGATTTTGACTGTTAATGCACTCAGTGAGTGGCAAGAAACTTTAGCACAACGTTATAATGTGAACCGTAATAGGATAATTGATAGTTCTGTCATAAGCGGTTTGATTGAAAAAAACGTAGTAGATGTTGATGAAATTTTAGATGACCTAGAAAAAAATATGAGGAGCGTAAATATGAGGGATAAAAAAGAAGAGTGCTTATTAGAATTTATGAGTATTTTAAATAAAAATAAAAAAATCTTTACACAACAAAATAATATTTCAATAAAGAGTTGTGATCAGTCTGTATTTGATATATTATCAATACTCTTAGAAAGTAAATGTAAAGAAAATAACATATCGCGAAAGTTAGTCGCCTCGAAAGATGAATTAATTAAATCAATATCTGGACAGATAGACAGATTATTTAAAGGATGGAGATATGATTTTTTCGGTAAATCTATTAAATCATTTTTAAACACTGATTCAAAATTTGAAATTTCAGCAGCAAAGTCTGCAAGTAACATGACAAAAATTCAGAGCAGATTAATAGAAAATGACCTTGTCGGCGAATTAACAACTCTGCATACAGAGAGCGGTAAGTATGATGATTGAATGCTGCTAATCATCACATCAGCAAGACGTCTGCGTGGCAGATCTTTAAGTAAATTAATTATTTCTTTGTTCTGAGCAAGAGAAAAGAGAAGGTGGTTTATTGTTATCGTTATCCTTGATATTAGCTTTTGCTCCTTTTTTCAAAAGAAGTTTAACCATCTTAGTATCACTAGCACAAGCAGCAAAATGCGATGCTGTTTGACCTTTCTTGTCTTGGGAGTTAACCTTGACTCCTTTTTCTAAAAGAAGCTCAACATTGTAAAAAAAACTAGGGAGGTATCCTAGAGAGAAAAAATATCATAGAATTATTTTGCTTTGTAGATGATTTTTGCAAAATAGTAGATGAAAAATGTGTAGACAAATTACTACCTATTACTACCTAACAGTAAAAAACCTACTAGAATAACGGAAATTACTCATCCTGAAGCCATTACTATAATACTGTTTTATAAAGCTTTTTATCTATTTTACCTAAAATTTCTGTATGGATCAGAGTTTCCTAAATTGTCTTCATACGATAGATTAATCGTTCTAAAACAGAGAGTTTATGGTATTTAGTGCTACTATTACATTGGTTCTGCGAGAAAGCGAAAAGGATATCAAGTAAAAAAGTATTCAAAGAACTTACAGAACTTGGCAAAAGAGCAAAAGGCTGGTTTTTTAGTTTTAAGCTGCATATAGTCATTAACAAGAGTGGATAAATTCAAAGTGTTGTGCCGAAAAAGGCAATGTGGACGACAGAAAACCCGTGCCAAGCTTGAAGAGAAACTTATGGCAAAGAGGATTATCGGCCTGTTATTTGGAGATAAGGGATACATGAAAATTGAGCTTTTTCAAGAGCTTCTTGACTACAATTTGAAACTTGTAACTAATATCAAATACAACCAGCTAAAGCTGGTGGTTAAAAAAAACGCATGTAAAGTAGATTATGAGTTTAAAAACTCGATGTTAAAATCATT
>JARBCG010000013.1 GCA_028803175.1 Wolbachia sp. | reverse complement strand
GATTTTGTTCATCTTCACGTAGAAAATATACAACATATACCACTTAATTCTGAATGAGGTTAGGTATTAATAACTCCAACTATTGGTAGAACTAGTAAAATAGAATCAATGATAATAGACCGCTATTTACTGTTTCATTGATAAGTGCGGTAACTGCAAATGTAGCACTTCCTTTATGGTTGTACGCAGCTGATGGCATGAATGCTGTGGAAATGTTTTACCAAACTCTTCTCACCATTAATATAGGGTTCTTGTTACTTGTGGCTTTAAGTGTTCTTACATTGTTAGCTTTATGTTTTTGTGTGCATTATTATAACAAAACAAATTGTACTAATCTGGTATACCCTTAAGAAAATATTATTTCTGAAAAAGTTAATGGAGAGATTATTAGTGCAGTGAAAGAGAAAAGAGAGTGTATACTTGAAGATAATCATGAGAAAGAAAATAAGTGTAGTAGTTTAAACGTCACAAAGGTTGTAGTTGTATCTAATAATTACCCAGTTGCTGTTTGTAATATTGGTTAATTAAATTATCAAATACGTAACAGATTTATTGCTAAGCCTTATTATCCAAGCGCGTGTCACTTGGATAAGCCAAAATTTAAGCTATCTTTTAAAAATTTTTGCTTAAAAGTATACCTTATTTAATCTAAAATATCTTTTAATTTGCTCTTATTATACTATAGTGAATAAGTTATTGCAGAAATTTTATACCGTTGTTTATTGCCTTTATCGTGCATTGATTGATACAATCTATAATGATGGAATAGAGCATGCAGGATATTTGTCATTTTTGATCTTATTATCAATATTTCCTTTTTTAATTGTTTTAATGGCTTTGGCGTCAACGCTTGCAAATTTATTAGATCAATATAGTATAGGGTGGCTATTTATAATTGATAATATGCCTCAGGATATTCTAGCATCTTTGATGCCGCGTATTAGGGAAATAATATCAGGTCCACCACAAAGCTTACTAACTTTAGCTATTGTAGGTGCAGTTTGGACTGCTTCATCAACGATTGAAGGGTTTAGAACAATATTAAATAAGGCCTACAAAGTGCCAGTTTCTCCACCTTATATATGGAGGAGGGTGTTAAGTATATTGCAGTTTTTAGTTATTACATTTGTTATAACAATAACAATAATATGTTCCACATTAGTACCAATGTTAATTGATCTTTCCTATCATGGACTAAGTTATACTAAGTGCCTACTTGTTGAGTTTGTACTTTTTATAGTAGTTTCTTGGCTATATTTTATGTTGCCAAATATAAAACAAAATGTAGCAGACGTATTTCCCGGATCTTGTTTAGCTGTTATCCTTTGGACAATTTCAGCTGCGGTCTTTAAACAATATTTGAAAACTTCATTTAACCAGCTAAACCTTATATATGGAAGTTTAGGCGGTGTTGTAGTATCGCTGTTGTTTTTTTACATGCTGAGTTTAATTTTTATATATGGAGCAAAATTTAATTTTCAGTTAAAATATTTAAAAGTGTAAGTATTCTGCTACGTAATTCAAAGTGGAGGAGATATTATGGATAAATCATTGAAAGAAGTAGAACTGGAAGGTAAAGTAGCCCTTATCACTGGAGCTTCAGGTGGAATAGGCTCTGCTGTTGCAAAAAGATTTGTCAAAGAGGGTGCACGCGTAATTTTGATCTCAAGGTCTGGTGAGAGTCTTAGTGTATTATATGATAAAATTAAAGGATTTGAGGAATTTAAAGAGAACTCTGTAACACCTATTCAACTTGATCTTTTAGATTTTGAAAGTGTAAAATTGCTTTCTGGAAGAATAGCAACTCTAAAGTTATCAGAGTCTGGAGCACTTGATATATTAGTTGCTTGTGCTGGGATTTTAGGTGAATTAAACCCTACTCAGGATTACAGCCTTGAACAATTTCAAGACGTAATGAATATAAACTTTATTGCCAATTGGCATCTATTGAAAAATTTGGACTCTATATTAAAAAAATCTGATGCTGGAAGGATAATATTTGTAACATCGGAAGTGATATTATCTCCTTCTTCTTATCCATATTGGGGAGCATATGCTGCAAGTAAAGCTGCACTAGAGGCAATGGTTGAAGTGTATGCGTCTGAAACAAAGCATACAAAATTATGCGTTAATGCTGTGTATCCAGAAGGTGCTATTGATAGTGGAATATATAAACAAGCGTTTCCTGGAAAAGATACATCTGAATTAGCGTTTCCGGATAAACTAACGGATAAATTTGTGGAGTTGGCCTCTACGAATTGCAATATATCAGGAGAAGTTTTACCATTAAGCAAATCTTCTGATTAAATTTTTAACTTATAGGTATTTTAATATTGTTTTAAATTGAAAAATAGTATACAATAAAAGACACATCGTTAGATAGGTATAGTTATGACAGATAAAGGACAAAAAGATGAGTTTATGGATCAATGTATGGCTACTTGCAAAGAGCAAATAGAAAAGTTGGCTAAAGATCCTGATTTGCTTAGTCAAACTTTAAAGCCATTTATGGAAATGTCTCAGCAGCTTATGGCTAGTGGTGGAGCTGTGGCTAATATGGTACCTGACTTAGGTGGTCTAAATGTTTATAAAATGGTTATGCAGATGAAAGGAATGATTGATTATATAAAGGATAGTTATAAAGAACTGATCAAAGCACATAGCGTACAAGATGGTATCATTAAAGACCTTGATGAGTCTAGTAAGAAATTAAGAGGCTTAGTCAAGAAGTTGATAGAAAAGATTGAAGAAAACAATCAATAATACTTAAAGCTATTAGTAGCGCAGTAGTACGGATCCCCAAGTCAGTCCTGCGCCTATCGAAATTAGCAACAAAATATCCCCTGGTTTTATTTGTAATTTTTGTATTGCACAATCTAAGGCCAGTGGTATTGATGCAGCTGAGGTGTTTGCATGCTTATCGACTGTATTAATAACTTTTTCAATGGAAAATCCTAATTTTTTTGTCACTGCTTCAATAATACGAACATTTGCTTGATGAGGAATTAGCCAATCTATATCAGCAATTTTTAAATTGTTGTTATTTAATGTTTCTTCTATCAAAGTTGCCAGTTTGTCTACTGCATGCCTAAACACTTCTCTTCCATTCATGCATATTTTTCCTGAATTAACAGTAGAGGATACTCCACCACTTGTACATAATATATCTACGTTACCATCAGAGTGTAAGTTGGTTGATAATATGCCTCTAGTAAAGCTCTCTGTTATCTGAGTAGATTGGTGTTCGTTTATACACGCTGGAATAATATCACAATGTGCTGTAAATTTCATTACCACTGCACCTGCACCATCTCCAAACAGCACACAAGTTGACCTATCCTCCCAATTAACAATTCTGGTCATTATTTCAGCACCTATAATGAGCGCATGTTTAATTTTAGTGCTGGATTTCATTAGTGAGTCAGCAATTGTAACAGCATATATAAAACCGGAACAAGCAGCTTGAACATCAAAAGCAAATGCATTTTTGCATTCTAACTTATTTTGTACAATTGTTGCACAGCTAGGAAAAGTTTTGTCAGGTGTTGTTGTTGCAACTATGATTAAATCAATTTCGCTTGCCGAAATTTTAGCATTTTCTATAGCATTTTTTGCTGCTTTTACAGCTAAATCTGAAGTTAATTCTCCTTTATCTGCTACATGTCTTTGAGTGATTCCAGTCCTCTGTCTAATCCATTCATCATTTGTCTCAACTGTTAACGCGATTTTGTCGTTTCTTAGTATTTTTTTTGGTAAATATGATCCAGTACTCAATATGAAATTTTTATTCAATGTTACTTACTCCGTTAATTATCTTTTGATTTAGACTTTTACTTATAGAATTTACTGCAAATCTTATAGCATGAGCAAAAGAAACAGCATCTGAATTTCCATGGCTTTTTATAACAATACCATTTAGCCCTAAAAACATAGCTCCACTTCTAATTTTAGGATTGAAACGAGCCAATGCTTTGTTTAATTTAGATTTTAATAACATACCAAGTAATTTTACTATTAGGGAATGGGATAACTCACCTTTTATTAGGTCTAAAAAAGTACTAGCAGTTGCTTCGGCTGTTTTTAACATTACATTACCGACAAATCCGTCCGCAACAATTACATCTACATTGCCCTCTAAGAACTCACTTGCTTCTATATAGCCTTGAAAATTAGTAAAATTTGAGGCATTTTTAAGCAGTTCAAAAGCTCCACGCACTGCATCAGTACCTTTAACTTCTTCTGTGCCAATATTCAGCAAAGCAACTTCAGGATTATCAATTTTAAGTACAATCTTTGCAAATATACTTCCCATTAACGCAAATTGAAATAATGAGTCAGCATTGCAATCAACATTTGCGCCAAGATCAAGCAACGCAAAGCTTTTTGCCTTAGTAGGACATATAGATACAATAGCAGGGCGATAAATGTTTGGCAATGTACCTAAAGTAAATCTAGAAATTGCCATCAATGCTCCAGTGTTGCCTGAGGAAACTATACTAGAAGCTCTACCTTGCTTTACCGCTTCAACGGCAATTTTCATACTTGAATCTTCGCGATTTCTCAATGCAAAAGATGGCCTGTCATTTGCAAGAACACTATCAGAACAGTGAGTAAACTGAGAATTACTATTTACTTTCTTATATTTAAGAAGTAGAGGTAAAACTTTTTGTTGATCTCCATAAACGTGAAAAAAAACTTTAGTATTGGGATCAAGAAGATTATTTAAAAAAAAATCAGCACCTTGTATTACTGAAAGAGGTGCAAAGTCACCACCCATAGCATCTATGGCAACAATTATGTCACTATTAACAGTAGATAACATAACATATAACTACTCTGATCCTAGTTTAGTAATAACCTTAATAGCTTTACCATCTTTATTTTTTTTATAGTAGCCGGCAATATCTACGCGATGCGGCAACATGAATTCTCCAGTTACCCCATTCTCTACAATATTCTTAGCTCTAATAGCATGATGAGAGCGATGCATCTTACGCCGAGACTGAGATTTCTTTCTTTTTGGAACTGCCAAAGCTTTCCTCCATCTTATAAACTGAAGCCTATTAATAACATGTTTTTTTTAAGGAGTAAATAGTTAGCATTCCAAATTTAAAGGAATATGTTTTATATTGCTTTAAATCGCCAAAATTTTTCTTGACTTTTACTAATTCCTATTCTTGAAGTGCAAACATAATCTGGTTTGAAGTTAGATTCATAAACACAAAACTTATAGTAACAGAAGAGGAAGGATTTTCAGCAGCAGTATTAATACGAGGCTTAAACCTTATTGAACCGCTTGAAGCGAACTTAAGTGGTCCGGGAATATTGTGCAAAAATTAAATATTAAAAAGAACACAATGGATAAGACTTAACCATAGATTATATTTAGGAAGTAACACATGCCATATAAAATATACGTATGAAAACCCTTGCACACCAAACATCACTGAAGTACTGTATGACAAGCTGGATCATCCACTCCTATATAAGCTTCAATTTTAGTTATTATTCTACTAAAATCAGAAAATTTTAGAACTTTACCTAATAATTTACCAGCTACAGTTAAGTCGGGCGCTCATATTGAATTTATCCCCTCTTTAATGACTATATGCAACTTAAAACCAAAGAACCAGCCTTTTGCTCTTTTGCCAAGCCATACAAGTCCTTCGAATACTTTTTTACTTGATACCATTTTTTGGTGGTAAACTGTGATCAAAGTTTCATAGATGTATGAAATTCTGGTCATTTTTGCTTT
>JARBCG010000061.1 GCA_028803175.1 Wolbachia sp. | reverse complement strand
ATTACAAACATAGCTCTCACAGTACGTTTAATTTAAAGTACCATTTAGTGTTCTGTACTAAGTACAGATTAAGTACAGATATAGAATGCTTACATATAGAATACTTACAGGTCAAACAACAGTGCGTAGCAAAGAAATTATCAGGGAAGTATGTACTGCAAACTATGTAGATATAGTAAGGGGTAATATTACTCCTGACCATATACTAATCTCTATGTCTACCAGCATGGCGCTATCTAAGTTAGTACGGTATATTAAGGGAAAGAGTAGTCACAAGTTATTCCAGGAATTTGAACACTTAAGAAAAAGATATTTGGGGCAGCATCTTTGCAAAAGGATACTTTGCTGTTACAGTTGGCAATCTGAATTCTACAGATGTACAGAAGTGTATAGAAGAACAAGGACGTCCTCATAGCTATCTTAATGATTTTAATATTGAGTTTTAAAACTCATAATCTGCTTTACACGCGTTTTTTTAACCATCAGCTTCAGCTGGTCGTATTTTATATTACATTTTATTAAAATATTGTATAATTGTTGCTGCTACTTCTTCTATTGATTTTTGTGTAACGTCAATCACTGGCCAATTGCTCTTCCTAAAAAGCTCATCTGTTTCCTTGATTTCTGCTTTCACCTTATCATAACTAGCATATATATTATTATTTTCGTTATTAATAGAGGTAAGTCTATTTCTACGTATTTCTATTAACCTATTAGCATCTATTGTTAACCCTATTACTAACTTATCTTTGACTTTTTCTAGATCAATATAAAAAGGTATGCCACCAACAAAAGGAATATTTGCAACTTTATAGCCGCGGTAAGCTAGATACATACTAGTTGGGGATTTTGATGTGCGAGAGACCCCAACTAAAATTATATCTGCTTTGTCAATATTTTGAAAATCTTGCCCATCATCATGATTAATAGTATAATTTATTGCCTCAATTCGCTGAAAGTATTCGTTATTTATTTCAGTATGCAGGTCAATTTTTTGATCTTTCTCAATTTCAAGATAAGAGGAAATTTCTCTAATAATGTGTGATAATATTGCTCTATAGGGAATCTCTAATTTTATACAATTATCTTTTAAATACTTTCTCAGCTTGTCATCAGTAATAGTGCATATAACGAAATTATACTCATTACTTTTATTTTTCTTCTCTTTACTTTCCTCTTTTGTCTTCTTTATCTTCTTTAAAATTTCATCAATTTGTTCTTTATTTTTTACAAAAGACCAAACATATTCAGCCGTTTTCACAGAACGAAAGTGTTTAAGTGCAGAGCTTGCAACTGATATAACAGTTTCACCACTTGAGTCTGATACTAAATGTAAATTAAGTGTTTTAAGAGTCATATATAACGGAGTATTACATTGAGAATGATAATATGAGTCTGAATGTTCGGCACTGAAATTGTAAAAACCTCCTAATTATTCCTGAAAAAGTGCTAATTGTGTATTCCTTTTGATTCAAATCTAGTTATGCCATGTTTAGCTATCAAATTAATACATAATCAATAATTATACTATAACAAACTATACGTAACTAGCATAGATCGATTAGTATAATGACTACACAAGTTGTTAAGAAAACTTCTAAATTTTGTATCAATTACAACCAGCTAAAGCTGGTGGTTAAAAAAAACGCATGTAAAGCAGATTATGAGTTTAAAAACTAGATGTTAAAATCATT
>JARBCG010000012.1 GCA_028803175.1 Wolbachia sp. | reverse complement strand
TTAATTTAAAGTACCATTTAGTGTTCTGTACTAAGTACAGATTAAGTACAGATATAGAATACTTACAGGTCAAACAATAGTGCGTAGGAAAGAAATTATCATGGAAGTATGTACTGCAAACTACGCAGATATCATAAGAGGTAATATTACTCCTGACCATATGCTAATCTCTATGTCTCCAAGCGTGGTGCTATATAAGTTGGTACAGTATATTAAGGGAAATAGTAGTCACAAGTTATTCCAGGAATTTGAACACTTAAGAAAAAGATATTTGTGGCAGCACCTTTAGCAAATTGATATTTTTTAAGCCTATGTATTGTATTTCTGGCGTATTACTATTATATTGCCTCCTATATTATTTTTACTGTAAACAAAATCTACATTATGTATTAAACTTAACGTCAAACATTAGCATTTGAATTCTAAATTAAACGTACTGCAACTCTTAATTACTGGATATCTTCAGTTTTTACATATAACATTTTGATATTAACTATAAATTGAAATTAATGTTTTTAAGAGTATTTAAAAATATATTCTTATTTTTAGTAAGTATATTGTTTGTCTGTCCTATATTGTCGTTAATATCGATTCTATTTACAGATTCAGCAAATTCTGAGTGGGTAATTAGTGCGCTTTTCCCTGAGTATACACTCAATACGTTAATCTTAATGATAGGAGTGGGAGTAATATCCTTTATATTTGGAGTGATTCCAGCTTGGCTAACCACATTTTTTTCATTTCCTGGTCGCAGAATTTTTGAAATTGCTTTACTTTTTCCAATATCAATTCCCGGATATATAGTATCGTTTGTTTACGTAAATACACTTGAGTTTTCAGGTCCAGTGCAAAGCTTACTAAGAGAAATTTTTAAGTGGAGCAAAGGCGATTATTGGTTTCCAGAGATAAAATCCCTAAGTGGCGGAATATTGGTGATGGGATTTAGCCTATATCCATATATTTACATATTAGTGCGTTCAAGCCTTAAGAATGTTAGCAACTCAGTTACCATTGCATCAACACTTGGATTTTCTTTATTACGTAGCTTATTTTCCGTGATCGTACCTTCTATACGTCCATCGATTATAGCCGGATTATCTTTAATAATGATGGAGGTTATTACAGATTTTGGCACACCACAGTTCCTCGCTATTGATACTTTTACAACAGGAATATATCGTACTTGGTTTCTACTGCATGATAAATACTCAGCTACTATTTTGGCAGTTGCAGAATTGATTTTTATTACAATAGTAATAGTTCTTGAAAAAAGTTTGCAAAAAAAAGGAGTGTCCTATTCGTCAATAAATACCAATTTAGATTATCACAGTAAACGGAATATAAATGGTTCTATGTCGTTAATCTGTACTTACATTATATGTACATTACCAATATTAATAGGCTTTATTTTACCAATCATCCCATTGATATATTGGAGCATGGAAAAAGAATTTTTTATACATGATATAAGATTCTACAATATAATAGCAAACAGCGTTAGTTTAGCGTTTATCACTGCATTAATTTCAATCAGCATTGCAATAGTAATAGGGTATACAGCGCGTAAGAACAAGATAGTTAATCACTTAGCACGTCTAATTTCCTTGGGATACGCAATTCCAAACGCAATTATTGCGATTAGTATAATAATATTTTTAAGCAGATTATCCTCTTTAGTATCTCGATATGTTATAGAAATCGGCTTGGTTGGCACTATTAGCGCTTTGGTTTACTCATATCTGTTCCGTTTTTTTGCCATATCTTTCAAAGCAGTGGAGTCAGGACTCAAAAAGACTCCAAATGAAATTGAATGGACTGCATATACCATGGGTCATGGGCCTATTTCAACATGCTTGAACGTTCATATCCCTTTAATCAAGAAAAGTATATTATCAGGATTTTTGCTCGTATTCATGGATACCATAAAGGAACTAACTGCAACACTTATTATAAGACCGTTTAATTTTGAAACTATATCAACCAGGATACATGAACTCGTGAGTGATGAGCGTTATGGGGAGGCCGCACCATTTTCCCTTATAATAGTAACAATAGGTTTAGTCTCCACAATAATATTATTTAAACTTGATAATCAGGAAAGAAAGTAAATAGTTCTTTGTATGTCTCATTTTTTCTATTATTTTCCCAAACTCTTCTAATGCAAAACAATGCTTTTTACACAAAATTTATATTGATGTAGTATGTATTAGGTAAGTTACACTCACTCCATTCACCAAATTTCATACTTGAATATATTGAAGTAATTTCTGACATATCTATTTTAGTTGCATAATAATAGCATTTTTCAGTGAAATAGTACTCATCTCATTGACCAAATTTTAAGCTTGAATCTGCTCCTGGAGTAATGTAATTCAATGTAAGCCTAGTTGTTAACCAATTACTGTCTTTTTCTTCTATCGTTATATTTATCGTAGTTAGTTAGATTATTGTTAATTTAGATGAAAATGAGCTTCAGTTTAAGAAGCAAATTGTGATATAATAGCTAATCTACTAAAGAAAGAATACTACATGAATGAAGTAATAACATTTGGTTGTCGCCTAAATTTTTATGAGAGCGAGGTAATTAAAGAATTATTAAAAAAAGCAGGAAGAGAAAATGTTATTGTAGTGCATAGTTGCGCAGTAACAAATGAGGCAGAACGGCAAGTGAAGCAAAAAATACGTAAAATTCACAGGAACAACTCAAGTAAAGAAATTATTGTAGTTGGTTGCGCTGTTCAATTAGATCCTGAATCCTACAGTAACATTCATGGCGTAAGTAAAGTGCTAGGTAACAAGGATAAACTGAAGCATGAAAATTATTTATTGAATAGTGATAAAGTTCTTATCAGTGATAATCAGACAAGTAAATCAGAACATGTATTAATTAATAAATTTCACGACAAATCAAGAGCATTCATTGAAATCCAAAATGGTTGTAATCATAGTTGCACATTTTGTTCAATAACTGAAGCAAGAGGAGATAATCGCTCTGTACCAGTAAGCAATGTTATAGAACAAATTAAGGTTTTTGTAGCAAACGGTTATCGAGAAGTAGTATTCACTGGAGTTGATATTACTGATTTCGGTGCAGATTTATTTGGAAAACCATCACTTGGTTCAATGATTAGAAGGGTTTTAAAAGATGTGCCAGAACTTAAAAGACTGAGACTCTCCTCTATCGATGTTTCCGAAGCTGATAACGAGTTAATGGACTTAATAATGAACGAACCAAGGCTCATGCCTCATTTGCACTTAAGTTTGCAATCAGGTAATAATTTAATACTAAAAAGAATGAAACGCCGACATAATAGAGAGCAAGTGATAGAGTTTTATCATAAAGTGAAAAATGCAAGATCTAATGTAGCATTTGGTGCTGATATTATTGCTGGATTTCCGACAGAAACTGACGAAATGTTTCAAGATACTGTCAGTTTATTAAAAGAAGTAAACATAGTCTATCTTCATGCTTTTCCATATTCAGAACGCAAAAACACACCTGCTGCAAGAATGCCACAAGTACAAGAAAGTGTACGCAAAGAAAGAGTGAAGCATCTTAGAGAAATTAATAAAGAAATGATTAACGATTTTTATCAATCTTTAATAGGCACTAAACAAAGTATTTTGATTGAGCAAAATTACACCGGTAGAACAGAAAATTTTGCATTGGTAAAATTAAAATCACAAATGCCATCCAAAAGTGTTGCAGAAGTGAATATTGTAGGGGTTGAAGGTCACTATCTTATTGGTGAAATTTAATGGCATCATGTTAAACATATTCATAATCAAAAACTGGTGATTAAAAAAACGTACGTAAAGCAGATTATGAGGACCTCCTTGTTCTTCGATGTACTTCTGTACATCTATAGAATTCAGATTGCCAACTATAACAGCAAAGTATCATTCCATTAATGTACTGTACCAACTTAGACAGCACAATGCTTGGAGACATAGAGGTTAGAATATGTTCAGGAGTAATATTACCTCTCACGATATCTACGTAGTTTGCAGTACATACTTTCCTAATAATTTCTCTGCTACGCACTGTTGTTTGACCTGTAAGTATCCTATATCTGTACTTAGTACAGAATACTAAATGGTACTTTAAATTAAACGTACTGTGAGAGCTATGTTTGTAATCCATACTAAACCATACTAAAGTAGTCCAACACTAAAGT